>CAYMWM010000017.1:35366-43342 GCA_964394185.1 uncultured Smithella sp. | reverse complement strand
GGAAGAAACGATTTTGAATGAGCCCGAAAAAATAAAAGAACACATGTACCGCATCGATTTGGGCAAAGATAATTTCGAGGAAGACCTTGCCTGCGAAGTTGCGAGGATTGCCAACATTAGCCGAAAACTGGGTTATAAACTGCGCGCGGAAAACAGAGATATGACAAAGCAGGAGGCATACATACAACTGGGGCACAGCGCATCGCTTTTGAAGGCGGTTTTGGAACATTATAAATAAATGCCGGTTGAAGGCACAGGATGCAAAATAAAAACGGGTTCCATCGCCAAAGGTTGAACCCGTTTTTAATCTTTTGAGACGGCTCTTACGCTGCCGGAATGGCTGCGATGGTTCCGCTTCCCTTAAGATTGGAAGCTGAGAACATCAAGTCGCCCTGTTTAAAAACCATTTGCGGTTTTCTTAAAGCGCGTATGTCTTCCAGCGGGTTTTTGTCAAGAACGACCATATCCGCATATTTGCCTGTTTCCAGGGTGCCGGTCTGGTCACCGATAAGAAGAATCTTTGCGTTGTTAATAGTAGCGCAGCGGAGGATGTCAATATTGGAAAATCCGAGACGCTGGAACATTTCATATTCCCTGTAGTTTCCGCCGAAATACATGAAGGGCATGCCCGCGTCACAGCCGCAGCCGATCAGGACGCCAGCCTGCTTCATTTTTTTAAGATTGGCAGAGCCGTTGTTAACCATATTGAAGAAGATAGCCGGATCGATAAGGAACTTCTTTTTGGCCCAGAGCTTGTCGTAACCGATGTTTTTGTAGTATTTGACAGCATCCAGATTCTGTTTGTGCAGAAGAGGGTCAACATGATTGTAGGCTTCATTATCGAAATAATCCCTCCTGACCTGCAATTCTCTTTTAACTGCCTCTGTCATGAATTGTTCAGGAACTTTATCATAGGCCTCTTCCATCAGATACGACTGGCCCACCGCCATGGTGGGCACAATGGCTACGTTTCGCTTCGCCATTTTCATCACATCGTCGTCGGATAAAAGCGCGTCAGCGACGATGTGTTCGATGCTGTGAAAAGGATATTCCATCGCGCGGTCGAAACCGAATTTGAACGCGTTGTGCGCCACA
The DNA here is from genome assembly GCA_964394185.1 of uncultured Smithella sp. Lineage (GTDB taxonomy): Bacteria > Desulfobacterota > Syntrophia > Syntrophales > Smithellaceae > Smithella. Next base: position 42,247 of record CAYMWM010000017.1, on the reverse strand, counting down.
ACGGGCAGATATGTTTTTTCGGCAAAACGGAAGATAATATCGAGCTGTTCTTTCGTGTAAACCGGAATGTCCTTGTTCTTTTTGCAGAACATCGTTTTGTTGTCTATCGTCAATTTGATAAAGGAAGCGCCCCGTGAATTTTCCACGAGACAATCCACCAGATCATCCGTGTCTTTAAAGTTGTTCATAATCATACCCATGAAAGGAGCGGCCAGGGGGGCAAAAATGTTAACATCCGTTGGAGGGATTTCGGGATGGCTTCCTCTGACATTAAGCATGGAATTGCAGTAAAGCACCCGGGGACCGGGTATGAAACCATTATCAATATCTTTGAGCATGAGGTGAAGCAGTCCGGGAAATGCGCCCATGTCCCTGATGGTTGTGATGCCGGATTCAATGGATGATGCATAGTTGTGCTTCTGCTGCTGCGCGTGATTGTGAAGGTCGATCATACGCATAGAAAAAACCGAAGTCGCCGTGGAGTGACAGTGGGCGTCAATCAAGCCGGGTATCAGATATTTTCCCTTTAAATCAAAAACAATACTGTGCTGATTATTTTGGGTTTCTCCCGTCCCTTGAGCGGCGATTTTCCCTTTATCTACCAGCAGCCAGGCGTTTTCTACAATCTGACCGGAAATTACGTCCACCAGACGGGCGTTTTTTATCAGAAGCGATGACTTTTTATAATTAAGAGAAGGAACATTTTTCCTCGAAATTGCGCATCCCTGAATGGACGGCATAGCCAGAGCTCCAGCCGTCAGTAAAGAGTATTTGACAAAATCCCGCCGTCCCAAATGATGAAACAGTTTGCTGCTCATATCCGCCTCCGTGAATGTGTGGTGATTTTGGTTAGGAAGTATAGTTAGAAGAATTTTATGTGTCAAGTTATATAAAAGAAAAAAATAATGTTTTCCCCGGTATTATGCGACCTGCGGATTTGTTTTTTATTGCTTTTTTTTGCCGGAAAAATGATTTATAAAAAGCGCGTATCATATAGCATCATGGATGTTGTCAAAAGGAGACGAATTGAAAAAAGAGTACAAACTCAGCAAGGAGATTTTACCCGATGTGTTCAGCATAAAACTTCCTCTACCTGGAAGAAAGCCCGGTCCGGTGAATACCTATCTTTTCAAGGGCAAAAATAATACACTGGTTGATACAGGTATGTTGCAGACAGCCGGCATGTTGAAAGAAGCGCTGAATGAACAGGATCTTGAATTTTCCGATATTGACAGAATCATTGTTACGCACGGGCATCCGGATCACTGCGGGACGGCAAAAAAGATCGTAAGAGCCGGAAAAGCAAAAGTTGTGGCTCATCCCGGCGATAAAGCAACGATGGAAAGCGGCAGGGATGTTTCCTATAGAAGATACAAAAATTTTCTTCAATTGATCGGCGTTCCGACATCGGTTACCGTTTTACTGGGACTGCTTTCGTTTATGTTTAAATTCATGTCGGAGAGCTGTAAAATTGACATTGTGATAGGCGAGGGTGATGAAATCGAGCTGGGGAAATATCGCGCAAAGATAATAGAAACGCCCGGCCATTCCAAAGGTTCCATCTGTCTTTTTATAGAGCAGGGAGGAATACTCTTTTGCGGCGACACGATTATTGAACACATAACACCGAATGCTTTTATCATCCTTGATGAAGATGAAGAATTACCCGTGAGATTGAGTCAGGATGAGTTTTATCACTCGTTGGACAAAATAAAGAAACTCTCTCCTTCCATCATCTATTCGGCTCATGGAAAAACGGTTACAGATATTGATAAAATGGTTGCCGGTTACCGGAGTGCTTTTGCCCAGCGGCAGGAAAAGGTTTTGTCTGTCGTACGTGAGGGCGAGAAAAACGTCTATAAAATCGCCAGACAGCTTTTTCCGGAAATCGGCGGCCTGAGACTCCCTCTGGAAATATTTCTTTCCATTTCCGAAGTTTATACAACCATTCAGGTTCTTCAGAAAGAGGGAAAGGTTGCCTTAAATATCAAAAATGGACGGCTTGAAGTCACTGAGGTAAGTCGTAGTTAAATAATGGCATTCAGTTTGTTCAAGCCGGCATAGAAAAAATAAGAAGCAAATAAAACAAGAAACGCAGCGCATACGGCGATAAGACTGCGATAAATTCTATCGCTTAGAAAATGCCTGCCTCCGGCAATGGCTGTCGATATAAAAGAATACCAGCATAAATCCGCCAGAATGTGACCCGTAAAGAAAAAAACGATTCCCAACCAACCGAACTGCCACGAATATAAAATGTAACCCATGCCGATTGTCGCCCACCATATAATCCAGTAGGGATTGGCGACGCTCATCAGTATCCCGCTGATGATTGGATGATTCCTTTTCGTCTTGTCTTCGTCCCATGAAATAGTAAGCGATGGCAGGGAACGAAACATATTGAAAGCCATCCACAATAGAATCAACGCTCCGGCAACAGCCGTCACGATGAACACAACCGGCATTTGAAAAAAAGGAGCCAGTCCCAGTAGAAGGGCTATGATGAGCGCCAGTTCCAGAACAGCGTGTCCCGCAATCAGCAGGGGACCGGTCATAAAGCCGCGCCGCGTACTTTCGCTGATGGTAACCGTCAGCAATGGTCCCGGCATCATGGCTCCGGACAGGGCAATGACGAAAGATGAAAGAAAAATTGTTAAAAGCGTAGTTAGCTCAAGTGTCATGGTGTTTTGTTGAAAACTGCTGTATTTAATTGTTGTTATGACTTAAACATGATGATTGTTGAATGTCAATACTCTGGCATCAGGAATCGAGAGTCAAATGATCATTTAGGAGCACATGCTAAATATTTGACTAAAAAACAAAATTAATTTAAGTACCAGTGAAATCTTAATCGTTATCCGGAATATTGGGTGCGAAAAATCAGAGTGTTGATAAATTATGATTAGGGAGAAATAACAAATATGCCTGTATTTACGCGCGGCCATGCGCATATTTATTTTGAAGATTACGGTAAGGGAGACCCGATCATTGCTGTTCATGGCCTTATAGAGAATACGACCTATTGGAATGGTCTTTTGGAAAATGTTGCAAAGAATCACCGTTTTATTCCCATGGATATGCGGGGTCACGGTAAAACGGTAGTGGATGGAGAACCGTATGGTTTTGATGTCGATACGGTCGGTGATGATATTGTTGCACTGGCTGATTATCTGAACATTGACCGTTTTCATCTCCTGACTCATTCCACGGGAGGATTTGCCGGTGTGCGATACGCTATGCGTGATTCAGGCAGGCTGGCCAGTCTGATTCTTACGGATACAGCATCGGCAACCGCCGTGCTGCCCGGAGATGCTAATTTAATCCGGTCATACCATGATAAACTGGCCCGTTATTTTGAAAAATATGAATGGGAGCAAATTATCGCCAATTTGTGGGTAAACCCCATCCCTTTCTTTCGCGGTATTGTAGAATCGCCAAAAGCAAAAGAACTCATGAACACCGCCTATGAAATGGTCAAATTGGGTGACAGATCTGCTATCGGCAAATTTGTCAGGTCTTTTTATACAGATCCCGATCCCAGAATCGAGGGATTGCGCGCAATTCCCTGTCCCGCGCTTATCATTTACGGCGAGAAGGATGACCTTTTTATTGAACCAAGCAAGCTGATGGCCAGGGAAATTCCCGTAGCGCAACTGATAGAATATCCTGAAGTGGGACATATGACCGCGCTGGAAATTCCGCAGCGTCTGGCAAATGATATTATTGAGTTTGTTGATCTATATAAAATTTGACAATAGCAAGGTATCTTGCTGTTTTACAATCCGATGACGATGAAAGAACATGCATTAAATATTGCAGGCAGTCTTGTCGATGAGATGTTTTTGGCGCCGGGGAGGCTGATTGCTTATTTTCAGGCGCAGCGTGAGGTGAATTGGGATGATTACGAGCGCTCAATCTCTTTTTATCATGAAAAAGGTTATGTGAAAAATCCGGAAACTTTTTTTAATAAACCGGCTCAAAATCCCGTTTATCGTATTGAAAATGAATCACCTTATCAGGACGGTATCTATCAGGTTATATCTTTCCCCAGTTTATATGAACCTGAAAATCCTTTTGTGCGTGAGCGCTATCTCGGCTATTCCGAAAACCGCACCGGCTATTTAATCCGCTGGATTCACAATGACAGGCCTCGCAAGACCGTGCTTTGCTCGCATGGTTTTATGATGGGGGCACCGCGCGAAGCCGAACGCATGTTTAAAATAAGAAAACTATTTTCCATGGGACTCGACGTGGCTTTGTGCATTCACCCGTTTCACTGGAAAAGGATTTCCGGTCCGCGGTCCGCGCGCCGGGTTTATCTGACACTGGGCGACGCGGCGTTTACCAATGAATGCATTGCTCACAGCATTTATGACCTTGATAATTCCTTTTTTATCCTCAGGGAATCGGGAGCAACGGATATTGGGATGATTGGCGCCAGTCTGGGGGGATATATTACAGGGGTGTATTCCGGTTTACGTCATGAGCAGAAATTTGCTGCTATGATGGTGCCGTCCTTCAGCTTTCTGCGTCCCATTACGCCGGACGTGTTTTATAAACGCGCGCCATTTGACACGCAGTGGCAGGAGAAGGTACGCCAGGCGGCTGATTTTCACTCACCCTTGAATCTTCAACCGAAAATACCGGTGGATAATATTCTGGTTGTGGCCTCCAGAGGAGATAGAATTTGCCCTTTCGATATGGTGCTGCAATTAAGCGAGCGCTGGATGTTGACCCAATGTTATTTCCGGGCCGGTGGGCACTGGCTTGTTTTCGACAGTACGAGGGGACGCGCCTGGTATCAATTTTTGACGGAAAAGGGATTTATATCCGGGTAAAAGTCCGACTGAATAAAAATGGATGCTGATTTCATCAACCAAGAAAATTTTCTGACGAACGGATTTCCGGCGTAAACAATCATCTTTAATACTGAGATGAACTTAACTTCGGTAAAATCCTGAACAGAAATATTCCGGCAATCCGTTTTAAGGAAAAAACTTCGGGATGGTGAACGGCCAGTCTTATCAATCTTAGGATTCTTCGCGGATTCAAATAGAAGCGTCTATAGGCGTTTTGATGAACTTTTTTCAGCTCACTATCCGACATGGCTGAGATATTCAATGTTGTTGTAAGATAATTCGTGCTGCATGATTCAATGGTATCGATTTTATCTTTTCGGAAATTCGCGGCCATATTTGCAAGTTCGGTTCCGGCATAGGGTGAGGGATTAAAAAACAAAGCGCGGTGCAGGGAAGAACGCGCGGCAAATTCCGCTGTGGCGGAAGCTTCTTCGTATGATTCCGTGGGAAAACCCATCATAAAGTATCCGATAGAATAAATTCCGGACATAACGGCGGCGTCAATTGCGCGCGAAGCTTTTTCGACATTAAGATTCTTATGAATTAATTTCTGGAGCCGGGTGCTGGATGTCTCTATGGCAAAAGCCGCAGATATGGTTCCCGCCTGCCTGAAAAGGGGCAGATCTTCAGGTTCCAGCAGATCGGACCGCAGAGCGTTGGGAAAATGCAGCCGGGCGTCTTTGATTTTGTCTCTTATGCCGGTAAGGATTGTGTTCATTCTGTCACGATCAAGATTGAAACAGTCGTCGACTATCTCGAAATCCTTGAATCCGTGCCTGAAATACAGTTCCTCGATTTCGTCCAGAACGGATTGGGCGGAGCGCTTTCTGAAAACCTTACCCATCGTCTGATGGCAATAGATGCATTTGTAAGGACAACCACGCGACGTGATGATGGACATATACCGTCTGTAGCCAACGCTGGCAAAGGAAACCGCTCCCTTATACAGACTATGGTCAAGCAGTTCCCATGCGGGAAACGGCAGAGAATTCAATTGGTCTTCAGACAGTTGTTCCTTCGGATTGATTTTGACCTTCCCTTGAATCAGGGAAGCAGTTCCCGGTATTGATTCTGTGGGAAGTCCTTTATTGACGGCTTCGATCAGTTCGGGAAAAACCAGTTCCCCTTCACCGATAACAACAAAGTCGGCGCCGAACTTCTTTATAGATTCTTCCGGATTGGAAGACGGCCAGGGACCGCCGAAAATAACCGGAATATCCGGCAAAATATCACGGATTAATTCCATAATTTTCTTTGTTTGTTCCAGTTCGGTAATGATGATGCTAATGCCGATAAAATCCGGCTGCCAATTTTTAATTGAGTTCCTGAGTACTTGAAGGCTTTTATAGTCGAGAATGCAATCGTGAATCTTTGGCTCATGTCCGGCTTTTTTAAGCATGGCGGCGATATACATAAGCCCCATCGGCTGTGTTGCCGTCTGGTGATAATGGGTAACAAAAAATCTCGGTTTAATCAAAAGAATCCTGGACATTTATAAACCTGAAAGTTATTTTCTGCTGCGTTTTCTGAAAAAAGTATAAGAAAACATTCCCGTAAGCCTTGTTAATGTGAATAGTTCAGGATGCCGGATCACCAGAATCATCACGCGAAAAATTCTTTTTGGATTAGAGTAGAATCGTTTGTAAACATTCTGAAAAATCAATTGCAGTTCATCATCCGACATAGCGGATATGTTGATCGTGTCTTTACAATAATTTGATTTTTGCGGATCAAAAAAGTCGCTTTTATCCGGGAGATGATCCTTTGCCATTGCTGCCAATTGGGTTCCGGCAAACGGTTTGGGATTGAAAAATAAAGCGCGGTGCAGGGAAGACCGGACGGCAAATTCTACCGTAGCGCAAGCTTCTTCAAACGTTTCCGTCGGAAAACCAATCATGAAATATCCGGTCGAATAAATACCTGCCTCGACGGCAGCATCAATTGCGCGGGATGCCTTTTCAATATTTAGATTCTTATTAATTAGTTTTTGGAGCCTGGGACTGGAAGTCTCTATGGCGAAAT
>CAYMWM010000017.1:15370-35329 GCA_964394185.1 uncultured Smithella sp. | reverse complement strand
CGCCTGCTTGAAAAGAGCCATGTCCCGGGGTTCCAGCACATCGGAACGCAGGGCGTTGGGAAAATGCAGCCGGGCGTCTTTTATCCTGTCTTTTACCCCCGAGAGAATCGCATGCATTCTTTTACGGTCGAGGTTGAAACAATCGTCGAGTATCTCGAATTCATTGAATCCGTGTCTGAATCGCAGTTCTTCCATCTCAGAGATAACAGATTCCGCGGAGCGTTTTCTGAAAACTTTTCCCATTGTTTGATGGCAATATGCGCATTGATAAGGACAGCCGCGGGATGTAATGATAGCCATATAGGGTCTGCGTCCCGCTCCGGGCATTGAGCGCATTTTCGCATAGATATCGTGATTCAGCAGTTCCCAGGCGGGAAACGGAAGCGCGTTGAGCTCGTCTTCGGTTAATGTTTTTCGCGGATTAATTTTTACATTACCATTAACCCTGGAGGCAATTCCCAAAATGGGATCCGTTGGAAGCCCATGATTTATACTGTCGATAAGTTCAGGGAATACCAGTTCTCCCTCACCGACAACAACAAAATCAGCTCCGAATGTTTTGATAGATTCTTCCGGATTGGCCGAAGGCCAGGGACCGCCGAAAATGACGGAAACCTCCGGCATTAAATCACGGATGATTCCCATAATCTTTTTTGTTTCTTCCAGTTCAGAGATAATAATACTGATACCGATAAAATCCGGTTTCCAATCTGTTATGGTCCTTTTGAGCATGTGATGATCTTTGTGGTCGATAGCGCAATCGTGAATCCTTGGTTCATGTCCAGCTTCTTTTAGAGTAGCGCCTATGTACAAAAGTCCCATGGGTTGTGAGATAGATTCCTCATACCAGAAGTCATCAAAACATCTTGGTTTAATCAGTAGTATTTTAGACATCGAAAATTAAAAACTCCATGGGTATTGGTATTCCATATAGAGACTTTTGACGCATATATACGGCATACTAGTAAAGATTCAGCAGATAATCAGCCATTCGAATATCCCGGCTTAATTATTATCCGATTTTTAATAATAAACATGGTAAACCCTTTCTGTCAATATGATGATAGTAGATGTGATAAATATACCGGTGATATTATATTGATCATACCAATATTTCATTGACATAAAAAAACGTTCTTTTTATACTTCTTAACCTTACGAAGGTATTTAAGTTGAAAATGTATTATAACAATGGGGAAATGAAATATATTTATCTCTTCAATATCATGAACTCTGCAAAGAAGGAAAAGCCGTAATGAAAATTGGTGGAGCAGAGGCTGTTGCCATTATTTTAAAAAAACTTGATGTCAGTCAAATTTGGGGAATTCCGGGATCCAAAACCCTCCCTCTTTATGACGCGATAAAAAATATTGGCATTAAGAGCATCCTGGTCACCAATGAACTTTCCGCTTCATTTATGGCCGACGGCTATTTCAGGGTATCCGGAAAGCCCGGTGTATGCATCGCTATTCCCGGTCCCGGTCTTACCAATATGTTGACGGGCATCGCGGAGGCTTTTCTTGATTCATCAGCCATGCTGGTGTTGACAGTAAATCCGAAAAAAAGCAGCCGTTGTTTTCATATCCATGAGATTCCACAACTGGAAGTGGTGAAGCCTGTTGTAAAAAAGACAGTTAAGATTTCATCCATTGACCGGATGAATGAGTTGTTTGAGGCATATCATGATTCATACAGAAATGAGCCCGGCCCGGTTGTTGTGGAAATTGGAAGCCAGGTGATGGATCAGGCAATAGAGGAATCGGAACTGGCACATGATGTCTTGCCTGAACCACTGAAAATTAAAGAAGAGACGGTTGCTAAAGTTATACAATATATCAGCGAAGCCCGACAGGTCGGCATTTATGCCGGCAGAGGTTGTACGGGAGCAGGCAGGGAATTACTGGAAGTATCAAAAATACTTTCCGCCCCTGTTGCAACAACAATATCGGGCAGGGGAGTTATTCCTGAAGATTATGAGTTATCCACCGGATATGGATTTGGCCTGTCGGGATCTCCCGCCGCGTGCCGGGTTTTTAAAAATTGTGATTTGATTCTGGCAGTCGGAGTAAAATTTTCTGAAATGGCAACGGGAGGATGGGGGCTGAAATTTAAGAATATGATTCACATAGATGCTTCGGAAGCCAATCTGAATAAAAATTATGACATTCTGCTTTCTGTGCAGGCGGATGCGCAAAATGTCCTTGAAGAACTTAATAAAGCTTTAAACGGTGTGAAACGGACGGTGAATGTTAAAGTTATCGAGGAAATTAATAAATTTAAAACAGAACATGCCGCTAAAGCCGGTAAAAGCAAAGGCAGCAGTTCTTTGCATCCGGCAAGGTTACTTCAGGAGTTGAGACGATGTCTGCCCAGGGATGCCATCCTTTCTACCGATGTCGGTTATCATCAGTTGTGGAGTATAAGCGATTTCGCGGTGTTTGAACCCCGAACCTACCTGACCCCGACGGATTATCAGTCAATGGGATTCGGTCTTCCGGCTGCCATTGGCGCTGCCACAGCCAGACCAGATAAAAAGGTTGTATGTATTTGCGGTGACGGAGGATTGCTCATCAGCGGATTTGAACTTCTGACTGCCGTAAGAGAACAGATTAACCTTTCTGTTTTTGTCTTTAACGATGGCGCGCTGGGGCTCATTAAGGGACTTCAGGAAAAAATATACAGTAGAACTGTATCTGTGGATTTGAATAACCCTGATTATGAACAATTGGCAAAATCTTTCAGTGTGCGGTATTTTCAGATTTCCGGGGAGATGAATCTAAAAGAGAAACTGAAAAACATCCTTGAGCATAAAGGTGTAAATCTTATTGAGTGTAAAATTATCTATGATGAGATTCCCCGCTTCATCAAAGGCAGTATCAGAAATACATGGGATCAGGCTTCATTGTCAAGAAAGATGTCTATACTCTACCGATATGTTAAATGCAGAATATAAAACAAACCTGTTCACATTCGAAATTCAAATGGTATTATGTCTTTTCGGTAAAAGCTTCATTAAAAACAGAAAAGCATAAAACGGCAGAGAAAATGCTTGTGGATGATGAATAGCCAGACTTAATATCCTTTTCGGATTCATATAGAAACGTTTATATGCACGTCTAAAAACCGTTTGCAAATCAAGGTCAGACATGGCCGAAATATTCACCGTGTTGTTGAAATAAGTCATATTACGCGGGTCAATAGAATCCATTCTTCTTTTCAGGACATCAGAGGTCATACTTGCCAATTCGCTTCCTTCAAGTGGCGTTACAAACATAAATGTAGCGCAATGCAGTTTGGAAGAAGCGGCGAATTCAATGGTACCAGAAGCCTCTTTGTAGGATTCTGTTGGAAATCCAATCATGAAATACCCTGTCGAAAAAATTCCGGCTTTCACGGAAGCGTTAATAGCACGGGAAGCTTTTTCTATATCTAGATTTTTATTAATCAGTATTTGCAGCCGCGGGCTGGACGTTTCTATGGCAAAGGCAGCCGACACTGTTCCTGCCTGCTTGAAAAGAGCCATGTCTTCGGGTTCCAGCATGTCGGATCTGAGACCGTTGGGAAAATGAAGTTTGATGTCGCCTATTCTTTCTCTGATACCGTTAAGAATAGCGTACATTCTTTCACGATCCAGATTAAAGCAGTCATCGGCTATTTCAAATTCCTTGAATCCGTGTTTGAAGCGAAGTTCCTCTATTTCGGCAAGAACCGATTCGGCTGAACGCTTTCTGAAAACCTTGCCCATTGTATGATGGCAATAAATGCATTTGTACGGGCAACCGCGGGATGTGACGATGGTGATATAAGGTCTGCAGCCGACGCAGGCAAATGAGGGCAGTTTGGTGTACAGATTGTGATCAAGCAGTTCCCATGCGGGAAACGGCAGAGCTTCAAGTTCATCTTCCGTCAGTTGCTGCTTCTGATTTACATTCACATTACCATTAACCATAGAAGCAGTTCCCGGTATTGATTTCGTCGGAAGACCTTTGTTTACGGCTTCAATCAGTTCGGAAAATACCAGTTCCCCTTCACCGATAACAACATAGTCAGCGCCGAACTTCTTTATAGATTCTTCCGGATTGGCCGATGGCCAGGGACCACCGAAAATAACCGGAACTTCCGGCAAAATTTCGCGGATTATTCCCATGATCTTTTTTGTTTCTTCCAATTCAGTAATAATAATACTAATGCCGATAAAATCCGGCTGCCAGTTTTTAATTGTGTTCCTGAGTACTTGAAGGTTTTTATAGTCGAGAATGCAATCGTGAATCTTTGGCTCATGCCCCGCTTTTTTAAGCGTGGCGCCGATGTACATAAGTCCCATGGGTTGAGTTACTGCTTGAAGATCCGGGATAATAAACCTGGGTTTGACCAGCAAAATTTTAGACATGTGGAAATAAGCCTTTTAAATACATAACCTTACATTTAATTTGTTATATTTTAAAATATTCTTTATAGTTTTAGTATATTAATAAAAATCTTAAGTGTCAAAAGATTTATGGTCAATAAATTTTAAAGCCCAGTTTTAATTATATTTTTCGTGTGTTCTACAATCAGCGGTTCAGGGAGGTTTGTAATAAGAGAAAAGTTGATTTCTATAACGTCATGTTTTGTTTTTACTTGTTCACCTTGGCTGACTACCGTGAAGACTATATTTAACGGACTTTCATCAAGAATTTGTTCCGCTTTTTCTTTTTCAAACGTTAGATTATGAACATTCATTGAACCGAAGGGATGTCGCCGGTCACAATCTTCTCTGATCAAAGCAGTAAACATCTGAAAATAATAGTTGGAATGGCCGGTAAATTCCAGGGAATCCAAAAAGGCTACTGCAGATAATAATGAATATACATGTTGAATTGTATCTAACATGGATCTGATACGCTCATGCTTCCATCTATAAAGATCATCCATGCCTTTTTTATAAAAATAAATGGGATCATCCTGGGGATAAGAAAGATTATCCTTTGAAAATCTTTGAGGGCCGCCGCCTACCACATTATTTAAAACACGATCATAAAAAAACGGTCTTGGACGTTTAGGCTTTACAACGACAACATATCTTTTTTGAGAAAAAGTGCATCCATCAATCCACTTATGCACAATTGATCGCATAACTTCAATCTCGGTTCCTGAAATACCGACTTCAATGGCCGTGCGCTTGTTTTGAATGGCCGCCGCCGGCAGAAGAAAAATAAAAATAAGTATTATTGAGGATATATATTTTTTTGACGGGAATAATCTTGTAGAAACGCGGCTGATGACCCAGCCTGTTAACGTGCACATTAACAATGAAAATGAAATAAAAAACCTGTTACCCGCCACAGGCATTTTGCTCAGAAGCCAGGGGGATATGGATAGTGGTATCAGGAGAGCACAGATCAATATTACGAATAAAAACGAAAAATAAGTGTTTATGCTTTTGCGATTATTTTTGAAAAATAAAAATGAACAAATAACAATAACCAGAAATAAAAAAAAGAAATTCAGACTGAATAGTGAATGATACAAAGTATTCAGTGGAGGTTGAGCCATGAAATTAATAAAAGCAAGTAAAAAACGTATGCTGAGATATGCGGGACTAAAGTTTGGCGAGAATTCATAAACGCCCTTATAGTCCGCGAGCATGAACATATTCATAAATTTTATGATTAAATAATATATAAGGGAAATGCTTATAAAGAAAAATATTTTTATAAGTAAAAGTTTCGATTCTGTTTTCCGTTCAGCATTTGAACAAAACAGAAAATCCGTCAAAGTAAAAATAAAAACAATGAAAGCCCATGCCGGATAAATCAGGCATGCTATAAGAAAGAGGATGGAAGATAATAATAAATTCTTTTTTTGAAAATGTTCATTTATTGCCCGGCGGAGAAATATGTATGACAACGTCGCTAAAATAAGCGCTATCAGCAGCATGACAGCGGATAGACCCCTGTAATAAATAAAAGCATATCCGGGAGACAAAACAAATAAAGCGCCAATGGCTGTTCCATTGACCAATCCTCCGACGGAGGGAGATAATGCCATGCCCACGCATAAAGCAGTCAATATGACAACCATGAGCACAAGCGGACGCGTTTTTGAAAAATCGCTTATCTTACCTACCAAAGCGGTCTCTATATATTCACCTATGTCAGATAATGGCCTCCCGCTTTTAATAAAAAAATCTATTTGTGAGGAAAAACTTTTTTTAGCTTTTGTTAAACCCGGTTCATCGAACAGATTATATTGGAATACCCGCCACTGGTCACCGGGGACGAAGTCGTATTGAAGCGTGGGGAGATACGCAAAAAAAATCAATAAAGCAATTATAATCAAATAAAATCGCTGTGATTTATCCGATGCGTTAATCATAATTAATTCAATTAAAGAAATTTATCTCTATTATAATTGATTAAAACCAGTTACTTTTTATTACAAAGTACAATTCCATTAACGGCAGTATCCTTCTTTTTTAGCCATCTTTAACAATTCGCAGTTTCCCAAAGAGCAGGCTTTTTGCGCATCCTTACAACCCAGCTCTTTGTTTTTACTCATTAGATATGCAACTCCTCTATTAATATAGGCGGAAACGAAATCGGGTTTCAGATTGATAGCCCGGTTGAAATCCTCTATGGCCGGTTGCTGACGGCCATCTTTGGAATAGGTAAGCCCCCGGTTGTTGTATGCATCGGCATAATCAGATTTTAGCAGGATAGCCTGACTGAAATCTTCAATTGCATTTTTATACATACCGCGCCTGGAATATTCGATTCCTCTGCCGTTGAAGTCATAAGCATTATCCGGTTTAAAATAGATAGCATTATTGAAATAATCAGCCGTATTTTTATAGGGGGCATGTTGAGAGTAATCAACCCCATTATTTTTGCCTTTTGGTGAATGATTTTGTTTTTGTCTTTCAGGCAGTAATCCATTTTTCGGATCAAGCAGAAAATCGATCTGTGCCTGAGCCCATATTTGATTTCCTTTGCCATTGAAGTGTGTCGGATCATTTGACCAATAATATTCAGATACGTCAGTGCCTGCTATCTTATCTTTTAATGCTGAATAGGAATTTAAATACGGCACGTTGTTTTTTTGCGCTATTTCACGTAAAATTTCATGCGGTTTTGCTGATTGTTTGCCGGTATATTGCGGATAATGCGGCACACCCGTTATCATGACCTTTACATTATGGCTTTTCAGCAGGTCGATGGTTCTGGAAAGGATGTCCATTGAAAAGTTCACATTATCCTGAATTTCCCTGGACCATTCATTTGCCAGCCAGTTTGCACTATAATCAATCTTATATTTTTCTGAAAGTTTCTGTCCTATAAAGGTCCTAAGTCTAACATGGGTAAACCGAACCAATCTTGAGTGACGCAGCAGCCAATCAGGTATGTAAGAATATAAAGGATTTTTGACTATTTTATAACCATTTGGCGTCATTGTAACCAGATATCTTTTGTTTGGATTGATTCCCGTAATTTCCCCGTTTTTGTCGGTTTCCATGAAATGTCGATAGACAACATCATTCACCACATCCGTCATATCAATGTTCAATATAACAAGGTCCGGTGAATAATTTAGAATTTTTGTTTTGACAAGCAGGTAATACAGCAGACAGGAGTAGCTTGATGTACCTGTGTTGATGATTTCGGAGTAAATATCTTCCTTTGCGTAGTTCCAGTTTAGTTCCCTCTCTACAATTTCAACCATCTTATCTTCAACATTTACTTTTCCTTGGACATTCGAGTCACCAAGATAAAAAATGCGGTATGTATTAGATGATTTTTCAGGAGTAATATCGTATTCTTCCAGCCAGGATTGTTTGTTGGTAGTGAGATGCGCTATTCTATTGGCATATCTTACGGAAGGCGTCCAGATATGATGAAGGACGGGATCATCTTCAATGATGATATCCTGACCATTCCCGACATAATTTAATCGTAAGAACAATTCCGCAACAATCAATACAACGCATAAAGAAACGATTAATATTAATGCATTAATGAAATATTTTTTTATCTTTTTTCTGCCTGATGATTGTTCCGGATTTGTCATAGTCACGCTTGTTTTTCTTTTATTAATCTTTATTAACAGATAAAAATTGTTTGATCATTACTTTACATAAAGTAATAGCACACCGTGTTGGATAATTCTAGATTATAACTTATTTGTATCATATTCAAGAATGAATAGTCGCTGTAATTGGGATGATTATTGTTTATAGGTTTTTAAAGCCAGATTTCTGCATTACGGGCAGTATTTCTTGCCCCTGGCCATTTCCAGCAATTCACAGTTTCCTAACGCACATGCTTTTTGAGCATCAAGACAACCCGGTTCTTTTTTATTACCTGTTAAGTAGGCGGCTCCCCGATTGATGTATGCAGAAACAAGATCAGGTTTTAGAAGGATAGCACGGTTAAAGTCGTTTATCGCTAGTTGATTCTGTCCATTTCTAAAGTAAGTGAGTCCTCTGTTGTTATATGCATCGACAAAATCAGGTTTTAGACGGATAGCCTTATTAAAATTATTAATGGCATTCTTATATTCACCGCGTTTGGAGTATTCGATTCCTCTAGCGTTACAAGTTTGTGCATTATCTGCTTCTTTACTTTTAAACTTGGTGAAGAAATTTGTGGCACATTTGTAATAATAAGTCCATCTATTGTCGTATGAATGTGTATTGTCTGTTTTTTTGCGTGTTCTAAGATTGTAAGCATACCTTAGGTATTGACAATTACCAAACGAACACGCTTTTTCAAAGTCACGATAAGACCGTTCTTCACTGCAGATATTACCTTTTAGAGTCTGCATATAACAAGTGATACCCCGATTGTTGTAGGCAATGGAGTAATCAGGATTCAGACGAATTGCCTGATTGTAATTCACGATGGCCAATTCATGTTGACCAAGCTTATTATAAATAGTGCCTCTGTTGTTGTAGGCAGAGGCATCATCGGGATTCTGGCTTATGACTTTGTTATAATAATCAATAGCGCTTCTCAATTTATTTTCATCGGGATAGGTAAGTCTGAATTTGATGGTGTTGAGAAATAGATTTTTATAATAATTTTTTCTTTCAGTAGGTATTAAGGTAATATCTAAATTATTTTGCGTCACATAATTATCACGCGTGACCTGTAAACGTCCGCTTAATTTAGTCATACCATTTTTGTAGTAACTGCTCATTTGCAAAGTCATAATTGCCAAAAATGTCAGTAAGGCTATTGCTGCGGTGAATAAGAATATTTTTTTAAATCCTCCGTTCGGAGTCAACAGTGGAATACCCCATGCTAGAATAATGACAATTCCGATAGATGGCAGATAGGCATAGTGCGGCAATATTAAATCTGTGTGACCGCACTGGACGATTCCGACAACAGGTGAAAGAGTTATTAGGTACCAAAACCATCCGACAAAGAAATATGGTAAACGTTTTGTCATTGCGATGACGGCGATACTGATAAGTAGTATCAATATCGCCGGGGACAATGCCTGCCTGAGCGAAAGTTGCTCAAAGAGAGGTACATTGTGAGGCCAAAGAAAAAATTGCTGCAGATGAATCAAATATGCAACAGAGGCATTTGCTATTTTGGCGCTCGGTGGACAATATGTTGTTATCGTAGGATCATGGGCATATATTGCTATAACTGAAAAAATGGCTGATAAAAAAAAGAAAAACATTTTTTCCTTTAACTGCCAAAATATAAAATTACCTTTTTGGTTTTTAAAACGACCGAGTGGCCAGTAATCAAGAAGAATCATAATCACGGGCAAAGTGACAACCATTGGTTTGCTCATCAGGGCGCAGATAAAGGAGAAAAGAACAGCAAGATACCTTTTTATTACCGGTTTTTCCGTATAATAGACATACAGGCAAAGAGTCAGCATCAAGAAAAAAACACTCAAAAAATCTTTACGCCGGTGAATTGAGTCAAACAAAGCCAATTGCGAAGGATGAAGAGCGAAAAGTGCCGCGACAAAAGCGCTTTTCATTATATCTCCGGTCATGCGGTTAAAAAGCCGGAAAAGCAATAGTGTACTCAAGATATGCAAGATAAGGTTGGTAAGATTGTAACCGAAAGCATTCAGGCCGTAGATTTGATAATCGAGCATCAGGGAAAGCCACGTAAGAGGATGCCAGAATCTGGACCAAGTAGTGTTGCTGAACGCCCATCGAATTCCATCCAGCGTTATTCCGGACTGGACATAAGGGTTTCCAGTGACATAAGTATTTTCAACGTCACTACTGAATTCATGTTGAGTTACCGGCCAGAAAACAGCAAGTGTGACAATAGTTAAAACAGCATAAATTATCAGTATCTGTTTTTTGTATGTGATATTTTGTTTGTCTGACATGTTTAAAATTTAAATAATCATTTTTATTATAGAACCCGATTCTGTTAACGACAATGTCCCTCTTTATTAGCCATCTTCAACAATTCACAATTTCCTAATTCACACGCTGTTTGAGCATCAAGACAACCCAACTCTTTTTTATTAGTTATCATATAGGTAGCTCCCCTGTTGATGTAAGCTGAAGCAAAATCGGGTTTTAGACGGATAATCCGGTTGAAGTCTTCTATGGCCAGCTGGTAATGACCGTTTTGGGAGAAAGTAAGTCCTCTGTTGTTATAGGCATCTACAAAATCCGGTTGCAGAAAGATTGCCCGGCTGAAATTGTCTATGGCCGATTTATACCGGCCATGTTGGGAAGAGTTAATCCCTCTGACATTGTAAGTCTGTGCATCATAAAATTTTGGACTCCTGAAATTGTTGAAGAAATCTGCGACTCTTTGATAGTAATAAGCCCATCGATTATCAGTGATGTTGGGATTATCTGTTTTTACACGAAATTTTAATATCTTAACGAGTTTCAAATTGCTGCAGTTACCTAAGGAGCACGCTTTTTCAAAATCACCGTAAGATTGTTCTTCGCTGCAGAACTTACCTGTAAGACCCTGCATGTAACAGGCGACACCCCGATTGCTATAGGCAGTGGAATAACCAGGTTTTAGCTTGATAGCCTGATTATAGTCTGTGACGGCAAGTTCATGCCGGCCAAGTTTGTTATAAACCGTACCTCTATTGTTATAGGCTAAGGCATCATCGGGATTACGATTGATAATCCTGTTATAATAATCAATGGCGTTATTCAGCTTGTTCTCATTGGGAAAAGCAAGCCTGAATTTTAGGGCTTTAATCAGGAGACTGAAATTATATTCTTTTCTGTCATCAGATATTAAGGCAATACCTAAGTTGTTGTGCATGATATAATTATCATTTGTTACCTGCAAAAGAGAGCTTAAAGCTGTAACAGTGTTTTTACAATAACTGCTCATTTGCCAGGTTGTAACAGTTAATAATGTTATGAAAGCTATTGCCGCTGGAAATAATATTATTGTTTTTAGGATTTTGCCCGGAAATAGTTGCGGAATACCCCAGACCAGCATAATGATAATACCGGTAAATTCCAGACCGGTATAGTACGCCCAAATTAAATCTGCGTGACCGCACTGGAAAATTACGATAAACGGTAATGAGGTTATAATAAACCACAGCCATCCGACAAAGAGATACGGCAAACGCTTTATCGCCGTAATAATAACAAAGCTTATAACGAGCATTAGTAAAACCGGACCAAAAAGTTGCCAGACAGAAAGTTGTCCTAAAAGAGGAATTTCAAAAGGATAAAGAAAAAATTGTTGCAGACGAAACAAATAAGCAGCAGAGATATTGGCTATTTTCGCTCCTGCCGGACAATAGGTTGAAATGGTCGGATTGTAGTGCGTATATATTGTTATAATGGAAAAAATTGCTGATAAAATATAGAAAAGGAATTTTTCTTTCAGCTGCCAAAATACAAGATTACCTTTTTGAGACTGAAAACGTCCCAGCGGCCAGTAGTCAAGAAGAATCAAAATCACGGGAAGTACAGCAACCACGGGTTTGCTCAACAAAGCACAGATAAAGGAAAGAACAACATAAACGTGTCTTCGTATAACCGGTTTTCCCGTATAATAGACATACAGGCAAAGAGTCAGCATACAGAAAAACATGCTCAAAAATTCCTTGCGCTGATGAATAGATTCAAATAAAGCCAGTTGCAGAGGGTGAAACGCGAAAAGGGCAGCGGCAAAAGCGCTTTTCCATATATCGCCGGTCATGCGGTTAAAAAGATTGAAGAGCAATAAAGTGCTCAGAATATGCAGGATAAGATTGGTAAGGTTATAACCGAAAGCGTTCAGACCGTAGATTTGAGAATCAAGCATCAGGGAAACCCATGTCAGGGGATGCCAGAATCCGGCACTTGTGTTACTGAATGCCCATTGAATTCCCTCCAGCGTTATTCCGGACCGGATGTAAGTGTTTTCTGTGACATGAAAAGCTTCCTCGGTGTTGCTGAATTCATGTTGTGTCACCGGCCAGAAAACAGCAAGGGCGATAATAGTTAAAACAGCATAAACTATTACCATTTGTTTTGAGAAATCCATATTTGTCTTATTTGACATATTTATCAATTACCAATGGCTGCTTAGACTTTCAATGGCTTTATAATAATATATTCTTCGAGAAATCCTCTTTTGTGTAAATCGGATTTGTATAATCGGGATAGATATAAAAAGATTTAATTTTATCTTTCGGTAAAAGAACAGCACTCACAGCATCCTGATAAACAAGCCTCCAGTCTTTAAACCCTTCCACGTCCGACGGAGAGTAGGTTGCTTTGGATAGAATCAGTATGTCGGCAGGATAGTTTCTTAAAATTTCCTGCCAATCCCCTTTCTTTTCGGAAAATCGGATTGCCATATCATAAATATCATCTGGATAAACCTGCTCATATCTTCCGTCAACAAGTATTTTGCACTGCGGGTACAATTTCCATAATGCGTAACTGCCCCAGTTATATGTGGTGGCGAGATTCCCGGAAATATTGTTCAGCTTTATAAATTCCAGCGAACCGACAGGATAGACATTCGGATTTACGGTAATACGGGACGATAATTGAGGCATAATCGTAATGAGTGTTACCAGCAATATAACATATCCGAATCCGTATTTGATTGATGTCCAAATTTTATAAGTTTTATCGGTTAAATTATTCTTGATAAATATTTGTATCGGGGCAAACAGATTAACATATTGATGATAAAAAAGCCCCGCTACCGCTAGTACCAAAAACTCGATGTGTCTTTGATGTCTTATGCCAATATATAATAATGAAGTGAAGAGGATGATTCTTGTCCAGTCGGGCTTTTCTTTTTGCCCTAGCAGCCTAATACCTGTTAAAATCGTCAACAGGGCAAAAATCATGAAACCTGCAAGTACATGTACATTCATTCCTCCGATGACGTGAAAGGGACCGGCCATGCTTATGGAATCCCATTCCGGAATGTAGGGCCTGGGCATTAAAGACGCTTCAATAATATATTTCCACAGCTCATAACCATAGGGATTAATCAGGGTAACGGGGATGATCAGGGCTAATGCCCCCAAATATTTCAGATAATGATTACGATTTAATAATTCGCCGATAGTGTAAATAATAATCAATCCAATTCCGGCGAGAAATCCGCCATGCATATTCACCCAGAAAAGCATCGTTACCGGAAATATCCAGATGAATTTATTCTCGCCCAGTTTAATTCTTTCCAACGCATACAACCACAGAGTGAAGAACAAATAAGTGAACATCTGGCATCTTATCAGATTGGCAATGCCGGGAAGGAGTGAAAAACCCAGCAAAAGAAAATAAAACGTGCCGGGAATATCTTTATTTGTCTGTAATTTATGTATTTTTATAATGAGTACAAATATTGCGAAAATTATAAAAGCTTTCAGGATAAATATTCCCGCGTCTCCCAAACGGCTCGTTAAAAAATAAAAAACAACACCCGAAGCCCATTCGTGATCTATCCAGAGATCTTTTGTGGGAAGATAGGAGAATATATCATGCTTAAACACGTGTCCGGTCTGGAAGAAAATAGAACCCACCGCCAGTCTATGCCAGAAATCATAATCAGGATTGTTGACTGAAAAAGTCAATATCAATGTAATAATGATTAAAGATATATAAATAAAATATTTTTTCATTTTTTCGATCACTGATAAATGTTCCTGTTATTATTCCAGACCATCTTTCCTGTCGTATAAATTATAAATCCGAACCAGAACAGCGCGTTTAAACTGAAAACAAAATGAAAGAAGGATATCCATTTAGATTTAAAGCAGAAATGAACTTTATTCAACCCCGGCTCAAGCTTTATAACCTTATAGGCAAGGTTTGCTCTGTAAACGGGAGTTTTTTTACCATTGACGGTCGCTCTCCAGAGAGGATGCCAGACATCGCTGTAAAAAAGCCATGCCGGTTTATTATTGCCGGTATCGGTTGTAATATCAATTTTGTTCATATCATATCGGCTTATCCGGTATGAAAGATGTAAGCGATCGTTTGAAGGTAGCTCATCTTTTGATAATTCCGATAAATCAGAGGGCTTTATATCTGCAGTAGACGATAGAAAGATAGTATCGCCCTTATAACCGGCATCAGTAATTTTTGAAGCAATCTCTTCATCGGAAGATATAACATGAACTTCGGAGAAGAATTGAATCTTATCCTCCGTAATGCCCGAAATCTTCAAAGCGGCCGGATGACCCAGGGGAAACTCCAGTCTGGACCCGAATATCAAGGCATTGGGTTTTACCGATGAATCATTAATGGATTGTCCCCAGTAAGCCCTGACATAATGATCAAAAGGGAGCAGCCAAAATTCAGTCCTGAATTTATTATTGATTTCATCTTTACCAAGGAAGGCGTCTATCGATGAGTGAAGTACTCCGGGTTCTTTTACCGGTAAAACTTTCAGAAGTTCAGTCCTGGGATTATGATTCTCTTTAGAGATGACTCTTCTGTAAGAGTATGCAATCGGCTCGAAGTCGATAATTTCCGATAATTCGTCATTAAGAGGCGTGGTTTTTGATTTCATTTCAGAAAACTTGAATCCGTAGATATCGGTAAAATGTAAAGCCGACAGTAATAAAGCCAGAAGTAGAATGCATTTCTTCCGGGTTGTGAAGGCCATAACAGCGAATAAAACCGATGCGGTTAAGGCAAAAAGTGTCGCATGATTAAGCAGGGTAGTAATAATATCCTCATTGAACAGGTTTGTGAAAAAAGGAAGTGTCTCCATTTGAGCGGGTGCCATGTTTTTGAGAAGATTCATGCATAACTCATAATGATGTGAGAGAAGAAACAGCCATAAAGAGATACCCAGCATCAATAAAGCAAATAATGCTGATGTCACTTTGATTGTAAGCGGATTCTGCCAGCGTGATTTATTGAAAAACAATGCGTCAAAGCCAAAACCGGCTCCAAAACAGAGAAATATTTTGATGACGGGAGAAACCAGCGCCAGATGGCGGAAATATTTCATCATCGGCCACGAATAGTAAAAGAAAACACTGACAAATGTTCCCATGCTGAAAAGCAGCAGAATCATGACAATCAGAAAAAAATGGAGATTTTGTCTGTTGGTGCCTGATATCAATCCGCTTAAAATAAACGGAACACCAAGAAGGCCGATATATAAAGTATAATCCATAAAAGGCGATATTCCTAAAATCAGTTCCAGCCATGCCCGCCAGGTAAATATTTGTCCATACTTTAAAAAACCTTCCAGCGATGTTGTGCTATCCGTGTTTCTCAATGGATTATAGTTGACAAGTTGATCCGTTCCGATAGTTATGGTGATGGTATAGGCGGCAAACAAAAGAAGAATGAATATTGTGCATAGTATAAAAGCCGGGCCGAACCGGATAGCTTTAATTTTCTTCAGACTATCTTCAAAATTGAGGGAAAAATAAAAAAAGAAATATAGAAAGATGACCAGAGAAGTCAGGGGAAGAAAATAGGGCAGGTTCCCCAGGCACTGGATAAATAATAAATTACCGGCCAGAAAATAATACCGCCACTTGCCGCTGTCTATAAATGTGTGGATAAAATACAGAATCAGCGGGATAGCATAATAGATATGAAAATTCCACCAGGGCTGAAGAATCCAAATGCATGAACCCATGACCGACAGGGTAACGAAGAATAGGGTGAGAGGGGATGCAAAAAATCGCCGGCCCAGCAGCCAGACTCCTGTTAAAAGCACAAGTTCATCAAAAAATATTCCCGCGTAGAAAAGCGGTATAAAATTAACATTTTTAAATAAATCTCCGGTTAAAAATAATATGCTCTGAAAAATTCCGCTGGCCATTATATATCCCAAGGTTGCCAGGCAGCCGTGCGTCATAAACGGTGTCCATTGAGGAATTTCTCCATGAATGATCCTATGATTGAGAATACTGTACTGCAGTGTAAAATATTGAAATCCGTCATGCCCCCCGACGATGTATTTTCCCCGTATCAGGTATATGAAGATACATGCCTCAACGAGAATAATCAGCAGGAAAAGACAG
Organism: uncultured Smithella sp.; assembly: GCA_964394185.1. Taxonomy (GTDB): domain Bacteria; phylum Desulfobacterota; class Syntrophia; order Syntrophales; family Smithellaceae; genus Smithella. Next base: position 18,877 of record CAYMWM010000017.1, on the reverse strand, counting down.
CTCTCCAAAAGCCTTGAGTTATGCCAATCCATCGAGGGAGATGATTCTTCTGTTTTCTTGAAATTATTCATAAGCAAAAAATTATTTATCCGGGCTTCTGATTATCTGTTGCAGCGGCCCGGTGATTAAAGGCGGTCTTTCCTGTCAGATAAAAAATAATTCCCAGCCAGCATAGCGCATTTAAACCAAAGATAAAATAAAGAGCAAATATTAACTTTGACTTAAAGCAAAAATGAACTTTATTTAAACCCGGTTCCAGTTTTACCGCTTTATAAGCGAGATTAGCCTGGTACACAGGCGTATCTTTTCCGTTAACCGTTGCTCTCCAAAGAGGATGCCATATATCACTGTAAAGGAGCCATGCGGATTCAGCGGTATTCACATTTGCCTCTATTTCGATGTTGTTGGAATCGAACTGCAGTACCTGATAAGGAAGCCTCAGCCGTTTATTTAAGGAAAGATAATTTTCTGCTGAATATGCTGAATCGGCAGAATTGATTTTTTCACTATTTTCAAGAGGCGATAGAAAAATAATATCTCCCTTGTAGCTTGAGTTAGTTATTTTGGCTGCGATATTATCGGGAGGGGAAACGATATCCGCGCGGGAAAAGAATTGGATTTTATCTTCAGTAGCTCCCGAAATCTTTATAGTGGCGGGATGCATTTGGGGAAAATTAAGTCTGTATCCGTCGAAGAAATGCCTGGCAGCCTTAATATCCGGATGACTATTAAAACTATATTCACTCATGTAATGATAATAAAATTGTTTCCAATGAGCTGTCAAATAGTCGTTCAGCGGCTTCAGCCAATGATCGGTCCTGAAGGGGTTGCTCAGTTCATCCTTGAAAAGAAAGGCATTTGCCGACCAGTAAGTTGAACCTTCTTCCCTGATCGTTAAGGCTTTCAGCAGATCGGCCCGGGGATTATTTTCCCAGAAAGAAACATCCCTTCTTTTGGCGTAAGGTATTGTTTGAAATTCGGCCATTTTATACAATTTATCATTCAGAGGGATGGTCGTATAACTCATTTCAGAAAATTTATAACCGTATATATCGGCGCAATGAAGAAGTAAAAGGAAGATTGCCAGAGGGTAAAAATTCTTTTTCCTGTTAATAAAGGTGAGAGTGGCAAACAGAATTGAAACGGCCATCGTTAAGAGTGCTGCCCTGCGGAGAAGAACAGTTATCACATTTTCATCGAATAAGATTTTTAGAGAGGTGGTTAATGCCATTCTGTGAATGAGATTAACACAGGCCTCATGATTGTAGGAAAGGAACCATAAAACAGAAGAAAGACCAAACATCAGTATGCATATCAAAACAAGAGCTTTGTTTAATATGAAAGGATTTTCTTTCCAGCGTGATCTATTGAAAAACAGCGCGTCAAATCCAAAACCGGCCAGAAAACAGAGAAACACTTTTATCATCGGAGAAATCAGCATCAGGTGGCGGAAATACTTCATCATCGGCCAGGAATAATAAAAGAAAACGCTGATAAATGTTCCCATGCTGAAAAGAAATAGAATAATGACAGTCAGATAGAAATGAATGTTTTGCCTGTTTGAGTTAAATATCAATCCCAGTAAAATAAACGGAATGCACATAATTCCCATATATAAAGTATAATCAAGGCACGGAGAGAGTCTTGAAAATATTTCCAGCCATGACCACCAATTGAAGTTTCCCCCATAAGTTAGAAATACATCGAGGATTAAAGACCCGTCCGGATTTCTTAATGTAGAGTTTACAATCTGATCCGTTCCGAAACTCATGGCGATGTATAAAGCAACGAATAGAAAAATAATGACTAATGTGGAAGAGATAAAGGGAATTCCAAACTGGATGGATTTTATTCTCTGCAGTGTGTCCTGATAATTAAACAGGAAGTAAAAAAGGAAATAAAGAAAAACCACTAAAGATGTAAAGGGAAGATAATAGGGAAGATTTCCCAGACATTGCATAAACAGTAAATTGCCGGCCAGGAAAAAATACCGCCATTTGCCGCTGTCAATAAATGTATGGATAAAATACAGAATTAGCGGAATGGCATAATAGAGGTGAAAATTCCACCAGGGCTGAAGCATCCAGATGCAGGAACCCATAACGGATAGGGATACGAAAAATATGGTGAAGGGAGAGGCAAAAAATCGTCTTCCCAGAAGCCATACACCTATTAAAAGCAGAAGTTCATCAAGAAAGATACCCGTGTAAAAGAGTGGTAAAAAGTTTACATCCTTTAATAAATTACCGGATAAAAATAATATGTTCTGAAAATTTCCCGCCTGAATGGTATGCCACCATGTGGCCACGGTGCCTTGCGTCATAAACGGAATCCACAGAGGGATTTCTCCGTAATTAACAACATGATTGAGAAAATAATACTGCAGATAAAAATACTGAAAGCCGTCATTGCCACCGACGATAAATCGTCCATGTATCAGATGAATAAATATTCCGGCCTCAATAAGGATAATCAGCAGGAAAAGACAGCTTTCCGTAAGACGGGAGTAATGCCAGCGGGCAGGGGAGACTTCTTCTGTTTTCTTATAATCATTCATGCGCAAAATTAAGCCGTTTTATAATGAGTGTCGGGATTATTCTTGCTGTTAAATGCTATCTTTCCGGTTAGATATATAATGATGACCAGCCAGCACAGCGCGTTTAAGCCAAATATAAAATAAAGAACGGACTTTAGTTTGGAATTGAAGTAAAAATGAACTTTATTGAAGCCCGGTTCCAGTTTTACTGCTTTGTAAGCTAGATTTGCCTTGTAAACGGATGTTTCTTTTCCGTTAACCCTCGCTTTCCAGAGGGGATGCCATACATCGCTGTAGACAAGCCATGCAGTTTTGATATCACTTACATTTACCTCTATCTCTATATTGTTGGAATCGAACCGCAGTACCTGATAAGGAATTTGCAGCCGTTTGCTTGAGGAAAGATATTTATCCGAAAAGACTGAATGTTTATCAGAAGTCATTTTTTTATTCTTTTCGGCAGGAGACAGAAAAATAATGTCTCCTTTATAATTGGCACTGGTTATATTGGAAACGATAACATCGTCTGACGACACGATATCAGCCCCTGAAAAGAACTGGATTTTATCTTCAGTAACTCCTGAGATTTTTAGAATGGCAGGATGACCCTGTGGAAAATCAAGCCTGAAATCTTTATAAGAGAGGCCTTTAGGCCTAATTGAGGGATCATGAATTGATTGCCCCCAGTACGCCTTCATATAAGTATCCAGAGGCATAAGACAGAAATCAGTCCTGAATAAAGAGCTAAGATTATCTTTGAATAAAAAGTTATATATTGACCAGTAGATTGTGCCGTTTGCCTGGAATGGCAAGACTTTCAGCAGTTCGGCCCTGGGGTTGTTCTGCCAGAAAGAGACATCCCGTCTTTTGGTGTATGGTATAGGTTGAAAGTTTGTAATTTGATATAATTCCTCATTAAGTTGCACCGTTTTATAATGAATTTCGGAAAATTTGAAACCGTATATGTCAGC
>CAYMWM010000017.1:0-15360 GCA_964394185.1 uncultured Smithella sp. | reverse complement strand
AGCGCAATGCAGAACTAACACGGAGACTACCAGGGGAAGAAAAAACTTCCTCCTGTTGATGAAAGTCAGTACGATAAATAAAATAAAGAATATTAAAGCAAAAAAAGAGGTGTATTGAAGCAAATGATTCAATATATTTTCGTCGAACGTTGTTCGGAAAAAAGAAAGTTTTTCCGGTCTCATGCTTCTTATAAAATGGGTTCCCAGTTGGATATAATCGGATAGTATCAAAGAAAATGACAGCAGGCCAAGCATAAGCATGGACATAAAAACAAGAGTTTTGTTGAATATGTAAGGATTCTTCTTCCAGCGCAACTTATCGAAAAACAATGCGTCAAATCCAAAGCCGGCCAGAAAACAGAGAAAGACCTTGATGATAGGAGAAACCAGCATTAAATGTCGGAAATATTTCATCATCGGCCAGGAATAATAAAAGAAAACGCTGACAAATGTTCCCATGCTAAAAAGAAAGAGAATAATAACCGTCAGAAGAAAATGGATGTTTTGTCTGTTGAGGTTGAATACTAATCCCAGTAAAATAAACGGAACACACACCATACCGATGTATAAAGTATAATCAAGGCATGGAGATATTCTTAAAAATATTTCCAGCCATGACGACCAATTGAAATTCCCTCCATATGCTAAAAAAATATCCAGCGTTGAAGAACCATCTGGATTTCTCAGGCTATAGTTTACAAATTGATCCCCAACATCCATGACAATATATAAGGCGATGAATGAAGCGATAATGAAAAATGTAGTAAAAATAAGAGACCATGCAAAATGAATAATTGTGATTTTTTGCCAGGTGTATTTAAAATTGAAAGCAAAGTAAAAAAGAAAATATAGAAAAATTACTAAAGACGTAATAGGAAGAAAATAGGGAAGATTACCTAAACATTGTATAAGCAATAAATTACCGGCCAGGAAAAAATACCGATATTTGCCGCTGTCAATAAATGTATGGATAAAATACAGAATCAGCGGAATGGCATAATAGAGGTGAAAATTCCACCAGGGCTGAAGAATCCAGATGCAGGAACCCATGACGGACAGCGTTACAAAAAATACAGTGAAGGGGGAAGCAAAAAATCTCCGGCCCAGAAGCCAGATGCCTGTTAAAAGCAGTAATTCATCAAAGAATATTCCTGCGTAAAAAAGCGGTAAAAAATTTACATCCTTCAATAGACTTCCCGATAAAAATAATATGTTTTGCAGAATTCCATTGAAAGGTACATATCCGATAGCGCCTAAAGTACCTTGCATCATGAATGATGACCATTGAGTGATTTCACCACTAATTAAGGCATTATTAAGAAAATAATACTGAATAGTAAAATACTGAAACCCGTCATGACCTCCGACAATACGCCGTTCGTGAATCAGATAAATAAAGATGCAAGCTTCGATAAGAATAATCAGCAGGAAGAGACAACTTTCCAAAAGACGGGAATGTTGCCATCTCGCATGGGGGGCTTCATCTGTTTGCTTAAAATCATTCATAAGCGATAAATGCTATTAATCGGTATTCTGATCGTTTGTTTTAACTGCCCGCTGATTAAAGGCTATCTTTCCCGTCATGTAAATGATGATGATCAACCAGCAAAGCGCGTTTAAACCGAATAAAAAATAAATAACAGAAATTAATCGGGACTTGAAGTAAAAATGCACTTTATTCAATCCCGGTTCCAGTTTTACCGCCTTATAGGCCATGTTTGCCTTATAAACGGGAGTCACTTTTCCGTTAACCGTCGCTCTCCAGAGAGGATGCCATACGTCGCTGTAAAAAAGCCAGACCGGTTTTGTATTGTCGTTATGGGTTGTGACTTCCAGATGATTGGCATTAAAGCGCTGTACCTCATAGGGAAGACGCAGGCGTTTATGTGAAGCAAGATCATTTTCTGATAGTCCCGCCGCGTCAACCGGATTAATATTTCCGCCTTTACCGGGAGCTGATAAAAAGATGACATCGCCTTTATAGGCGGAATTGGTGATGATCGAGGCAATGCCGTCATCGGAAGAGATAAAGTCTGCCCCGGAAAAGAACTGAATTTTATCCTCGGTGACTCCTGAGATTTTTAGAATTGCCGGATGTCCCTGAGGAAAATCCAGTCTGGAGTAATATAAAAGACCCCGGGGGGCAATGGATGCATCATGAAGGGGTTGTCCCCAGTACGCCTTCATATAAGTATCCAGAGGCGACAGAACCAGATCGGTCACGAAATGATTGCCGAGTTCGTCCTTGAAAAGAAAAGAGTCTGTCGACCAATAGAAACCTGAACCGTATTTTATAGGTAAAATGTTTAATAATTCGGCCCGAGGGTTATTCGCTTCAAAGGATATGTCTCTTCTTTTAGCGTAGGGTGCGGGCTGAAAATTTGTGATTTTATATAATTCCTCATTTAGCGGCGCGGCCTTGAACTTTATTTCGGAAAATTTGAACGTATACAAATCCGCTCCGTGTAAAACCAATAATATAACCATGGGAATAAAATACTTTTGCTGTCTGATGAAGGATATTAAGGCAATCAAAATAAATGCCGTGATGGCAAAAAGCCCTGTTCTGTTCAGCATTGATATTAAAACAGATTCATCCAGCAATATTCTGAAAAAAGTATGTTTTGCCGGGACAATGTAAGAAAGCAGATTGATGCTATAGTAATAATTATGAGATAGAAACCACAAAAAAATAGAAATGAACAGCATGGCTAATGAAAACGACACTAAAGCAATTCTTCTGATTGAAGGATTGTTCCAGCGCGCTTTCTTGAAGAACACTGCGTCAAATCCGAATCCGGCCAGAAAACAAAGAAAGATCTTGATGATGGGCGAAACCAGCATCAGGTGGCGGAAATACTTCATCATCGGCCAGGAATAATAAAAGAAAACGCTGACAAAAGTACCCATGCTGAAAAGGAACAGCATTATAACAGTTAAAAGGAAATGGGAATTTTGTTTATTCAGGTTGAGGGTTAATCCCAGCAGAATAAATGGAACGCAGAGAAGGCCTGTGTATAAAGTGTAATTAAGAAAAGGCGATATTCCCAAAATGAGTTCCAGCCACGCACTCCAGCTTAATTTACCGCCGTACGTCAAAAATATATCCAGCGAGGCGGTGCGATCGGGATTTCTCATGGCACTGTAACTTACGATTTGATCCGTTCCGGTATTCATGAAAAGGTAGAACAGGCCGAAAAACGTGATGATGAAGATTGACGATGCGACAAAAGACCATCCAAACCGGATGGCTTTGATTTTCTGCAGGGTATCCTGATAGTTGGAAAGGCTGTAAAAAAGAAAATAAAGAAAAATGACCAGAGATATGACCGGAAGAAAATAGGGGAGATTACCCAGACACTGCATAAATAATAAATTGCCGGCCAGAAGAAAATATCGCCATTTGCCGCTGTCTATAAATGTATGGATAAGATACAGGATCAGCGGAATTGCATAATAGAAATGAAAGTTCCACCACGGCTGAAGAATCCAAATACAGGATCCCATGATGGACAAGGTGACGAAGAATATGGTGAAAGGTGAAGCAAAAAAGCGTCTGCCCAGCAACCATACGCCAACCAGAAGCAGTAATTCATCCAGAACAAAACCCGCGTGAAAAAGCGGTAAAAAGTTTATATCTTTAATCAGGCTTCCGCATAAAAATAATACATTTTGCAGCAGTCCATTCTGAATAACATACATCCATGAAGATATGTTTCCCTGAGTCGTAAACGGAAGCCATTGGGGAATTTCACCGTAATTTACGGCATTGTTTAGAAAATAATACTGCAATACGAAATAATGAAATCCGTCATGTCCGCCGACGATCCATCGTCCGTGGATCAGATGAAAAAATACTCCGGCCTCGATGAGAATAATCAGCAGGAAGAGGAATCGCTCTGTATTTTGTGAATGTCGCCAATCTTTCATTTTAAATAGTCACCTGAAACTGCAGGAATTCCGGGAAACATGTTATTTCCATTTAAATACTTCACGGATAAACTGGTAATAATATGCCGCTCCCCATCGCCAGATCTGAAGTTTACGTTCGCCGCCGATTCGCGGTGGTTCCGGTCCGGGTATCTCGGTTATTTTAAGTTTTCTCTTTGCTGCTCTGACTGAAAGCAGGGGCTCCCAGCTGATGCGGGTGTTGAACAATTTTTCCGGGAACTCATAACTTTCATCTTTGTTCAGATCGAGATCGTAAATCAGTTGTGTCCTGTAGGCTCGCAATATGACCATGACATCCGTATAATGCGCGTCGAACAGCGAATTCACTGTTTTGGTGAACAGCCAGTTTCCGAAACCCGTAAGGGCATCATCATCTTCGCTTTTGGCTCCGGCCAGATACCGCGAGGCGATGACCATGTCATAACCTTCCTTCATCTTTTGAATCAGTTGAGGTATTAATTCAGGTAGTGAATTGCCGTCGGGACTGAAAGTGATGACAATGTCTCCCTCGATGTATGGCAGAATTTCCATGTAGGCAAAACGGAAGCCCTTCTTCTTCTGGACGTAAACAAAATACCCGTTGTCTTTTGCGTATTGGATTGTGCCGTCAGTCGACCCGCCGTCCAGAATGATGATCTGTTCGCACCATTCTTTGTTGATTTGGGGCATAATCACGCGCATTCCGTCGATTTCATTTAACGTGCATACGATGAGGGTTGTTTTCAATCCACTGCTCCTAAAGTCTCAGTAAATTTCAACGGGTAATTTGAAGAATTGCTTTTTTAATATCTTCTTTACCTATGTAATAGGCTTCTTCAAGACTACAGGCGGCAGGCGTGGGCAAATCCGGGCAGGCCAGGCGTCTTACGGGAGCTTTCAGACAGGAAAATCCTTTTTCCGCCACCATGGCCGCGATTTCCGCTGTAACGCCACCAGTTTTCCAGTCACAATCGGCAACGATCAGGCGGCCTGTCTTGGCAATGGAATCCAAGATGATTTCTTCATCAAGAGGCCTGAGCGTGCGGGGATCGATGACTTCTGCTTCTATTCCCTTTTCTGCCAGTTCCTCAGCAGCCTCAAAGGCGTCAAGCACCAGATGGGAAACGGCAACAATCGTTACGTCCCGCCCTTTTCTTCTGATAACACCGTTGCCTATGGGAACTGTGTATGGTTCGGGGGGGACGAATCCCTGATGACTGAAATTAAAGCGGTGATCGATTATCAGAACGGGATTTTGATCAGCAATTGCGGAAAGCATCAACCCTTTCGCGTCGTAACACGTTGACGGCATAACAAGTTTCAATCCGGGAACATGCATAAAGAGTCCCTGTAAAGCTTGAGAGTGCTGTGCCGCTCCTCCCCATCCCCGGCCAATGCACGCCCAGACGACCAGCGGCACATTTTTCGCGCCGCCGAACATATACGACCATTTGGCGGCATGATTGACCAGCTGATCCATGGCCAGCAGAAGAAAATCAGGCCGGTTATGAAAGTAAACCGGGCGCTGACCTGCCAGGGCAGCGCCTAACGCCACTCCCATCAACGCTCCCTCGGAGAGGGGCGTGTCGAAAACCCGTTTGCGGCCGAATTCCAGGTGCAGATCGTTCGTTGCGCCGAACATTCCAACGGGATCATCCACTCCCTGTCCCATGATAAAAACGCTCTTATCCTGTTTCAGGGCAAGTTGAAGCGCTTCACGTATGGCCTCACCGTAACTGAGGAGACGCCTGCATCCTTCAGCTTCGTTGTAAAAGGCCGGTTCGCTGATTATTTGTTTTTTTCCCGGACAAAACATATTTATGACTCGCGAAAAAGATAAAGTCCAAGTGTTTCCGGTGCCGGAGGCAGTGCCTGCAGAGCAAAAGCAAATGCCTCTTCAATTTCATTGTTTATCTTTTTTTCCATTCTTTTAATTTCGGTTGAAGTCACCAAATTATTTTTTAACAGTTTTTTCTGAAATAATGCAATGGGACATAATTTTTTCCAGTATTCTATTTCCTCAAGAGGCCGGTAACCGGCCATGTCCTGAACCTCACAACCCGCGTGTCCTCTGATGCGGTAGGTTCGGCATTCGATGAAAGATGGCCCCAGTCCCTTTCTTGCCCTGTCCACAGCTTTACCGGCAATACGATAGACATCCATAACATTATTGCCGTTGACAATTTTTGTCATGAGCAGTTTGGAAGGCATAGCATGCAAAATATTGTCTGCGGCCTGCCGGGTTGAAACATGGGAACATACGGAATAGAGATTATTTTCCAGAATGAAAATGACAGGAAGTTTTTTCAGCACTGCGAAATTAACACTTTCATACAGAACGCCTTCGTCCGCTGCGCCGTCACCGAAAAAAATCGTACTCACATTTTTTTTCTTCTGCATCTTGATGGCCAGTCCCATGCCCGTGCCGATGGGAATTCCGCCGCCGACAATGGATGAACTGCCCAGATGCCCTGCCGCCGTATCCACCAGATGCATGGAGCCGCCCCGTCCTTTGGAACAGCCGGATTCCCGACCGTATAGCTCCGCGATTAGCGCGTTGAGATTGCCGCCCTTGGCCAAATAATGTCCGTGCCCGCGGTGATTACTGCTGATATAATCACTCTTTTTAAGATTGGCGCAGACGCCAACAGCCACCGCTTCCTGACCGATGCAGAGGTGAATGGGCGTTTTCATTTCGTTTTCCAGATAACTTGATTCTATGGCCAGCTGAACCCGGCGAATACGCATCATCTCAAACAGAAGATTGTGTAAAGCTTTCTTTGAAAGTTTCATCATGCCGTTGATATTATTTATTCGGAACCGTGGTCTTTTTTAATATCCTGAAATCCTTCGCCTGTTTTCAGGTTAATTTCATTTTTCAGGGCAACACGCTTTTTGTTCCAGTCTCTTATTTGTATGGCGCGCAGACCCACTTCCTCAAGGTTATGATCGAGTTTCCCCTGTCTGATGCCGCTTTCCAGATTCCAGATTCTGGAATGAATGTCTAAAATGTGCTGTCTGTATGAATCCCAGTTGATCGCGGGATATTTTGTTTCAAGTTCAATGATGCCTTCGCAAAACCACGAATATTCCTTTTTGCTCTCTTCGGCGCCTGCATCGCGTGTTGCATACCGCAGGGGTTTTGCCGAACACCAGTTTTTTGTGTTTGTTATTGCCCCATATTTTGAGAATATTTTCCGGCAGAGGATAATGACGGCCCAGTAAAAATTCCTTTTTATGCCGGGTATCGGGACAAAAATAGATATTGCCGTCGGCGCATAATTGAATGCACAAAGGTGCGGCATAGCACTTGCTGAAATCCTTTCGCGGTTTGAGCCGCTCATCGAATTTATGCATGACTGTGAAGACACGGAATTTATCGTTTTCTAGAAGATGGCATTTCTCGAATTGTTCTAAAATAAGGTCAATGTCGTAATGGGTTGCTTTTTTCTTTTTTCCCATGCCCTGATGGGCAAAATCGGCAGGCCGCGCGTGAAAATCACGCACGCCTGTTTTTTTAGCCAGTTTACAGGCATCATAAATTTCATGCTGATTATAATCAAAAATAAGAAACTTAAAGGCTACGTCACAGTTGCTATTTGTTTTCTTAATCCATGTTACCAGTGATGACATATTTCCAATGGCTGTATCAAATAAATCTTCTTTTCTTCCCGTTTTGTAGGTTTGAGGCGTCGCCGCGTCAATGGAAATACCGACCCAGCGGCAAAGAATTAATGCATTCAAAAGTTTTTCATCAAAAAGTGTTCCATTGGTGGCAACACTGGCTTCCATGCCACGTTTGGTCGTTAACTTTATGGCATCGGCGAGTTTGGTGTGCAGGGTAGGTTCTCCTCCTCCGCCGAAACAGACAGCCTTGACTCCCCACGTGCCAAGGAATCTTATAAGATTCATCAGATGATCATCCGGCATACGCCTTTGTTTCAATTTCTTATCGGTCAGATAACCGTGAGCGTTGCAATGTTCGCAAAGAAGATTGCAACGATGGATGGGGTCTAGACTGGCTTCAACCGGCGGCAGGAATTTCCCCTGTACAACGGCTTTATACCAGTCCGCGTACAATAATCCTTTCCATGAATTGAAGGAATTAAACTCGTTCTGTTTTGACCATTCTTTCAAATGCGTTCCTCTTTACCACTTTGGAATTAATCCTGACATCATACACAAAAATTACCGTTTCCGTTTATAAACAGTCAGACCACAGTCATCTCCTGTCAGAGTCCCGTCTCCGTCCGTAAATACCTTATCATAATTGTCAATAATCCATGAATAAATATTAAGGGCATAATCAGCACCAAAAAATCTTGCCCCGTGTTCCGACGTATCCTTTTTGGATAGAATAATAAAAGAAGGAGGATTCAGGGAGATTTCATGAATAATATTTTCTTCTCCTATTGCCTGGACAATATTGGGTGTGAATTCAAAATACCGTGAGGGATTATTTCTTCTGGAAAGATAATTCAGCATGATGCCGTCGGGCATCACAATGAAAGTGTCGTCAGGGGTCATGGATTGATCAATATAGGCAAGCGTTTTATTGATAATCGGCCCATATGAAAACATTTTCTCGCCGAAGGTCAAAAGCCGATCCGGGCCGGCGGCAACAGGATAGATTTTTGTTTCATAAACGTCACGGGTGTAATTGAAATAGAAAAGCAAAGTCAGGACAATAAATAACCCTGAAAAACTCATGGCAACAATTCTATTTCCATATCGTGAAAAAAAATTCGGGATGTAATAAAGCATCAGAACGACCATGACCAGCGCTGACGGCATGGCCAGCGCAAATCCGTAATGATAAAAATGAACATTCAGAATTATTTTTAAAAGCAGAAACAGTGAAAAGATGGCAAGAAGGATAAAGGGAAGTTTCTGGACGATAAAAGTTTTGTCCTTACTTTTAGTCATCAAATTGAATATCAGGCAGGCAAGAAGCAGGAAAATAAAAACGGGATAAGGCCTGGCCATATCAATCCAGCTGATAGTAAAAATGCCGGAGAGTAATATCAGGATAAGCGCGGCAGCTATGATAATGAATGCGCCGTATACAGGCTTTCTTTTTGTCAACCGGGTAAATAAGTACGCGACGAATCCGGCAAAGATAAAATAAATCAGATAAACGACCGCGCTTGTAAGCATAAGACCGATGTTTAGGGAAGTCTCATCAAATCCCGCCAGATGCCGGTAATAAATATTGCCTGCCAGTTCACCGATAAAAATGTTTTTATAGGAAGCCAGGACCGAACCCAGGGCGTCGGCAGGCGGCATATGGAAACTGAAATAAGCCACAAACGCGAGAATCGGCAGAAGAAAGAAAAATAATATAAAAAATAAATGCTTTTTCGGATGCGGTGGGCCAATACGCCAAAAAATAAAAATCAAGCCAAAGAGGGTTGATATGAGACCGGCAACAAAAATTTCGACTTTCGTCAGGAAAAGAAGTCCCAGAAGAAATCCAATGAGTGACGCGTAGATAATTTTGGAATCGGCGGTGTATTTCTTAAAAATAAACAGCGTTACAAAAAACAAAAAAATTCCATAGGTTATTTCGTGGGAATAGGGACAGACAAAGTTATAATTGGCAATGCCGGTATATTGTGAAAAAGCGAATATGACCAGAAAACAGGCCCCTGCTACGGTGGCAGTTAAACCACCGTAGGATGATTTTATAAAAGAGTAAATAAAAAATGTAATGAGTATAACGATAACAATATTAAAATAAGCCAAAGTAGAAATTCCGGTGCCGAAGATTTGGAATAAAAATGCGTTGAAGTAACTCGACAGCGGGCCGTAGAGATGATTGATGTCTGTGTACAGGACTTTTCCCTGCATAATCTGCCAGGGGACATAAAGCTCCCGTCCGTAATCAACCAGTAAGTCAGGCCACTTAAGCCAGCTCAGGTTCAGCATATAGCTTCCAATCAGAATAAGAATTGAGGGACCGATAAATTTTTTCAATGTTAATTCCCGCTGAGAATTCATAAAAAGCTGATTTTAAATGTCTCGTTTTTTACTATAAAATATCATTACTTGAAAAGGATAAAGATTTGCAAGTTCAATTATTGAAATATAAAAAAACAGACATGAAAGAGCTGGATACTTGAAAAAATATTTTCTCCAAAATTGTTGCCAATATGGAATTGACTATGTTAATGATTTTAAAAAAATAATTGTTTTAAAGGAATTAGCCGCTTTACCGGGCTGTCATTTTTGGATTATCGGCAGGAGCAATAATGAATAACAAGATGTATCAGGGATGGGATGAGTAAAAAAATAAAAGCGGCATTTATCGACCTGCAAAACGATTTATATGACCGTCATGGCATTTATTCTCTGGCGGCGGTTCTGGGGCGTCATGGTGTCGATGTCCATTATCTATGCTGTGATGACAGGAAAAAATCATTATCTCAATTGATCAATCTCAATCCCGGTCTGCTGCTTTATTCTTCATTATCCGCTTCACTGGGATTATACAATCACTTTGATAAATTGATAAAAAAAGCGCTTCCCCGAACAGTTTCTCTGATTGGGGGGGGCGGTCCTACGTTTGAACCTCAATTCATCATGAATTCAAGTATTAATGCGGCCTGTCTGGGTGAAGGAGAAAGGGCATTAATTGATTTTATTAATAATGATTTTTCCGCTGGCGGAAATATGATATCCAAAGATCGGCCGCAAACCGCAGAGTTCTGTCCTCTGGTTGATCTGAATTCACTACCCATGCCGGATAGGGATATTATTTATCGTCAGGATTCCATCCGTCGCGATATGCCTTCCAAACAGTTTATCTCGGGACGGGGATGTCCGTTTCAGTGCACTTATTGTTTCAATCACATTTACAACAGGATGTTTAAAGATTGTGGTTCGCTTGTTCGTAAAAAAAGTGTGGATTATATGCTTGAGGAAATAAAGCGAGTAAGAAAAAAATATGCTTTAAAAACGGTTGTTTTCAACGACGATATTTTTATTCAGGATAAAAAATGGTTGCATGAATTCTGCGAGCGCTATCCACGAGAAATAGGCTTGCCGTATATCTGTAATATTCGATCCAATCTGATTTCCGAGGATATTGTCGCACTGCTCAGTGAAAGTAACTGTATTTCAGTGAATTGGAGCATTGAATCCGGAAATGAGCAAATCCGCAATCAGCTTTTAAAGCGGGATATGACGGAGGAACAAATTCTCGATACCGGCAGGTTGTTGAATCAATACGGCATCAAGCATCGTGTCGGCAATGTCATTGGTCTGCCGGGTGAAACATTCGAACAAATGCTGGAGACAGTTAGTTTAAACATAAAAATAAAACCGAATCTTGGGCTGGCTAATATTTTTATTCCCTATCCAGGCCTTGAGCTGACAAATTACGCCATTGAAAAAGGATATTACGAAACAGACAATCATAAATTGCCGCCCAACTACTGGACAAGGTCGGTTTTGAAAATGTCTGGGGAGGAAAATCTCAGAATCCAGAAACTGGTCAATCTTTTTCCGCTGTTTGTCCGGTTTCCGGGGTTGTTTGGCAACCTGCGTTTACGGGAAATCCTTTTTTCATTGCCTAAAATGCAATTGCGTATTTTTTATGAGATCTTTTATGTAATGCAATTTATGAATATCTATAACATGGTTTCCCACCCCGTATATATTATAAGGACAGCTGTTCGATACCTGAAGGGTTTATTTCAGAATTCAAGTTCAAATCTGAATAACCTGAAATAATTTCACACGAATCATACGAATAAAACTTAATCAATTATGAAATGAACCGGTCTGTCGCCTGATTGTAGATTTTGTGTATTAGGCAACAATTTTTCCCTGTCGCAGGTACTGTTTAGAGTATTTTTCAGAACGACCAAGAACTAACCAATCAATATAATTGATAATATTGTCAAAAATCTATAATTTAACAAAAGGCTTGACTTTTATTGAACAATTATGTATTGGTTCAGCCACCGAGCCAATAACGAATGGCGCTTGAAAGGAAAGATGTTCATGACAGCCAGAAAAATTATTGCCACACCTATTATCCGTTCTCGACTTCACGAAGAGATTGTCACCATCATTCAAAAACAAATCATGTCCGGCGCTGTAGCCCCCGGCGATAAGCTGCCTACGGAAAGAGAACTGGCGGAGAAATTCAGTGTCAACCGCGCGACGGTGCGCGAAGCCCTGCGCAAACTGGAAAATCTAGACCTGGTCGAAATTCGTCACGGCGACGGCCTTTACGCTAAAAATTATCTGGAAAGCGGCAATCTGGATCTCATCAAGGCCGCTTTTAATAATATGAACGGCGGGAGCGAAGCAATATTTTTGAATATTCTGGAAGCGCGCCTTTATCTTGTGCCGATGTTCGCCTTCGCGGCGGCGCAAAGGCGGACGGACGCGGATCTGGAACAATTGAAAAATATGGTTGCCAGAACCGATTTAAGCATGCTGGAAAAGGACATCGGCGTTCATCAGTTAATTGCCCGTTCGACCCACAATCTGCTTTGCACGGTAGGACTCAATTTCTTTAATGAAATATTCCGGGACTTCGGACACCTGTATTTTGATAATGAGAAGAATATTGAGCGTTCCAACAAGTTTCACCATGATATTTACGAAGCTATCAAAGATCAAAAGCCCGAAGAAGCCCGCAGGATAATGAAGGAAGTTCTTATATACGCGGATGAAGCCGTAAAAGACAGTCTTAAAGAGAACAAGTAAAATAAGGAGTAATGGATATGGAACGATTCATAGAAAAGCACAGCAATGAACATTTTGATGTTATCGTCATCGGCGGAGGCATTACCGGCGCATCGGTTGCTTATGAAGCCGCGACAAGGGGATTGAAGGTGGCGCTCCTCGAAAAGAAGGATTTTTCATGGGCGACATCGGCCGTGACCTCCAAGATGATTCACGGAGGATTGCGTTATCTGGTCAACGGCGAGATCGGTCTGGTGCGTGAATCGCTCAGCGAACGCCGGGTGCTGGAGAATATCGCTCCCAATTTTGTCTATCCCTGGCCCATGATGATGATTCATTACGCCAAGCCGCTCAAAAACAACAAGTGGGTGGTCAAGGTGGGCATGATTATGTACGACTGCCTGTCCTACGATAAAAATTTCACCTGGGACCCCTGCAAGAAGATTCCCCATCATAAAACCATCTCCAAAGAAGAGGTCATGAAAAACGAACCTTCTGCCCGCGCCAAAGGCCTCACCGGCGCGTCGGTCTTCTGTGACTGCAACAGCATATTTCCGGAGAGGCTGACTTTGGCCTTTATCAAATCAGCCGTAAAATACGGGGCGAAGGTTTCCAACTACGCCAAGGTGGAAGGCTTTCTCATGGACGGAAAGAAGCTGACGGGCGTAAAAGTCAAAGACCTGCTCACAGGCACCATGCACGAGATTTCGGGAACCGTAACGATTAACTGCGGTGGGCCCTGGGCGGACATCGTGCTCGGCCTTGCCAAAAAAAATGGCGAAGCCGGTTCTCAACTGCGCCGCTCGGAAGGCATTCATATCATCACGAAGAAGAAACTTCTTTCCGGCAACTATACAGTCGGTTCCATGACGCCGGAGGGCCGTCATTTCTTTCTCATTCCCTGGCGCAACCACGCGCTCATCGGCACGACGGACAAACCCTACAACGGCGATCCGGATGATTATCATGTAACGAAGGAAAGCATCATGGAACTCATCAATGATGTCAACAGCTCCTTTGGTGACGGCAAGCTCAGTTATGCCGATGTCAAGCATACCTTCGGCGGTCTGCGGCCGCTTGTGGAAAAGGAAACCAAAGAGACGTATTCCTCTTCCCGCAAATATGAAATTTTCGACAATAAGGATGAAGGGCTCGACGGCCTGATTACGGTCGAAGGCGGCAAATATACGACCAGCCGCAAACTGGCGGAAACCTGTGTCAAAATGGTGGCCGGGAAGTTGGGCCGCGACCTGGGCAAGAGCATCACGAAAAAACATTATCTGGCGGGATGCGAAATCAAGGATTTATGCGGATTCCTCTCCGAGGCCGAGAGCAAGAACAGCGATTTCGGCAAACCGACCATGAATTATCTCGGACAGAACTATGGCACCGAGTATGTCGATGTCATTAAACTGGCGCGCGCGGATAAAGCATTAGCCGAAACCGTGAACGAAGACGGCGAAATTCTGGCGCAGGTTGTTTATGCCGTGCGTGATGAAATGGCGCGCACCCTGCCCGACATCGTCATGCGCCGCACCGGCATCGGCACGCTGGGCAATCCCGGAGAAGATGTCCTGCGCAAAGTGGCTACGCTTGCCGCGAAGGAATTACAGTGGGATGCGAACCGGGTGGAAAAGGAAGTCGCGGACACGGTCAACCTGCTTAAAATACCGAGTTAATAAACGAAAATATAAATATAAAGATAAAAAAGGAGGATACGCTGATGGAATCAACAAAATTCCGGCCTGACTGGACGGAAAAATCTCCGGCCCCGGGCACATTCAGGTCTATCTTTAAATACGGTGATCCGGCACACTTCAAACATCCCAGTGACGCCTGGTACAGGATGATCAAGCAGGATTTCCGCCTGACTGACGCGGATTTCGCTTCCCGGAAAAAAGAGGGTCTGGAACAGGTTGCTATAAACCGTCCATCAGCGCTCAAACCCCAGCAGACAGAGGCCATACAGGCTATTGTGGGTAAGGAAAACGTCGCAGGGGATGATTACAGCCGCGTCAAATACGCTTCGGGCAAAACGACCGAGGAAATGTTGGAGATGCGGCATGGAATTATCCACGAGGTGGCGGACTTGGTGGTGCATCCCCGCGACAAAAATGATATTCAGAAAATCGTGGCCTATTGCGATAAAGAAAAAATTCCGGTCACGGTTTTTGCAGCCGGTTCTTCGGTGAATTTAGGTTGCCGTCCGGCAAAAGGCGGTATCTCAATGGTCGTGAGCACGCATATGAATAAAGTTCTGGAGATCAATGAAATCAACCAGACCGCGCGCGTCCAGCCGGGCATGTTCGGACCGGCCTATGAGGAAGCCCTGAACAAGGCGCCGGAAATGTTCGGCTGCAAGCGTCGTTACACCTGTGGCCATTTTCCGCAGTCCTTCGAGTATTCCACGGTGGGCGGGTGGATCGTCACATTGGGCTCCGGCCAGGCATCGACCTATTACGGCGACGCCTACGATATCGTGTTCAGCCAAGAATACATCACCCCCGCAGGCACCTTCAAGACACTGGATTACCCGGCCACGGCCACAGGCCCGAAGGTGAATGACATTATGAAGGGGTCGGAGGGCACCTTCGGCATTCTGGTCGAGGTTACCATGAAAATCTTCCGTTACATGCCGGAGAACCGCCGGCGCTTCAGTTTCATGTACCCCACCTGGGAGGCGGCGGTAAACGCCAGCCGCGAGGTCATGCAGTCCGAGTTCGGCAAGCC
>CAYMWM010000016.1:28175-43837 GCA_964394185.1 uncultured Smithella sp. | reverse complement strand
AATCTATTCTCCGGAAATCCACAAGGCGCATACCGACGGCGATTTCCATATTCATGATTTGAGCCTGCTTTCGGTTTATTGCGTGGGCTGGGATTTGTACGATCTGCTGCTTCAGGGATTTCAGGGCGTTTCGGGCAAGGTGGAAAGCAAACCGGCCAATCATCTGCGCAGCGCGTTGGGGCAGGTGGTCAATTTCTTTTATACGCTTCAGGGCGAAGCGGCCGGAGCTCAGGCTTTTTCCAATTTCGACACCCTGCTGGCTCCTTTCATCCGTTACGACAATCTGACCATCAAGGAAATCAAACAGGCTCTGCAGGAGTTCATCTTCAATATCAACGTGCCGACCAGAGTCGGGTTCCAGACGCCTTTTACCAATGTGACGCTCGATGTGACCGTGCCCAAATATTATGCCGACCAGAATGTCATCATCGGCGGCCAGCCGCAGAAAGAGACCTATAAGGAATTTCAGGAAGAAATGAACCTGTTCAACAAGGCTTTTCTGCAGGTGATGGCAGAGGGCGACGCCAAGGGAAGGGTTTTCACTTTCCCGATTCCCACTTACAATATCACAAAGGATTTCAACTGGGATGATCCCAACATACAGGATTTGTGGGAGATGACGGCGAAATACGGCGTTCCCTATTTTTCCAATTTCATCAATTCCGACATGAACCCGGAAGATGCCCGCAGCATGTGCTGCCGACTGCGCATCGATAACCGCGAGCTGGAAATGAGGGGCGGCGGGCTGTTCGGCTCCAATCCACTGACGGGTTCCATCGGGGTTATCACCATCAATATGCCGCGCATCGCGCATCAGGCCAAATCCAAGAAGGATTTTCTGGGCAGACTCGAATGGCTGATGGAACTGGCAAAGGAAAGTCTGGAGACCAAGAGAAAGGTCCTGGAAAAATTTACGGACGGCAATCTCTATCCGTACACCAAGTATTATCTGCGCAATGTCAAGGAAAGATTCAATGAGTACTGGAAAAATCATTTTTCCACCATCGGGCTTGTCGGCATGAATGAAGCATGCCTGAATCTGCTGGGCGTCAACATCGCATCGGATAAGGGTCAGGAATTTACCAAACAGGTTCTTGATTTTATGAGAAAGGAACTGATCAAATTCCAGAAGGAAACAGGCAATAATTACAATCTGGAATCAACGCCGGCGGAAGGAACGTCCTATCGCCTGGCCAGGATCGACAAGGATAAATTCCCCGATATTATTACCGCCAGTGATGATAAATCGAAACACGCGGAACCTTTTTACACCAATTCCACGCAGTTGCCGGTCAATTATACGGATGATGTTTTTGAGGCGCTGGATTTGCAGGATGAGATTCAGGTCAAATATACGGGCGGTACGGTTTTCCATACCTTTGCCGGTGAAAGAATTGACGATCCCCAATCAGTAAAAAGACTGGTTCAGAAGATTTGCTCCAATTACCATTTGCCTTATATAACGTTCACCCCCACGTTCAGCGTATGTCCGTCTCACGGATATATCAAGGGCGAGCAGGAAAAATGCCCGACCTGTGCCGACGACTGCGAGGTTTATTCGCGCGTGGTCGGTTACCTGCGTCCGGTCAAACAGTGGAACAAGGGCAAACAGGAAGAGTTTGATTCCCGGCAGGTATTCAAATTTCAATAAGCGGTTATCGGAAGTTTCTTAAAAAAGCGCGCTGCGTGCGATGCATTTGTGTTTCTAAAATCAGAGGAGAAGTATGAAAATCGGCGGCTTGCAAAGCGTTTCACTTATCGATTATCCGGGTCTTATCTGTGCGATAGTTTTTTTACAGGGATGCAACTTTAAGTGCCCTTACTGCCATAATCCCGAACTCGTTGATCCGCAGCTCTTTGGGCCCCGAACCAGGGAAAATGATGTTCTGGAATTTCTTGAGACGCGCCGCGGAAAGCTGGATGCCGTGACCGTTACCGGCGGTGAACCGACCCTTCAGGATTATTTACCGTCCTTTCTCAGAAAAATAAAAGAAATGAATTTTGCCGTCAAGTTGGATACCAACGGATCGGAACCGGATGTCATCAAAGACCTGCTGGATGAAAAACTGATTGATTATATCGCGATGGATATTAAAGCGCCTCTGGACAAATACAGGAACATTGTCAAAACGAATATCGATACCGATTTAATCCGGGAAAGCATCGGCATTATTTTAATGTCGGGAATCCGCTATGAGTTCCGTACAACCATCGTGGAATCACTTATCGAGGAAAATGACATTCTGGAAATTGCGCAGATGATTTCCGGTGCCGATCATTATGTCCTGCAAAAGTTTGTCCCCGCCAAAGCTCTGGATAAGAAATTCCTCAAGGAAAAATCCTGGCCGGATGAAAAAATGCAGGAAATAAAAAAACTGCTTGAAAATCAGATTAAATCCGTCACCATCAGATAAAAATATAAGAAATACTTTTTATATTACAATAACATAAATCAATAACATAAAGAATTGTCTGAATACACTTGAAGGCGGAAACCCTGCACAATACCTTCTGTGTTTTGTCGACCTCCGTCGCTTCGCGACATCTCCCGAGCCACAGGACATGTTATGATAATCTGCCCCGAATAATAATGGTCATTTTTGAACTTTCTCATATCCCTCTTTGTAGGGGGGCGGAATAAATAATCATTAAAATGTGCGTGACATAATTTTAAAATATGTTAATATGAACCTAACAGTTTACTGCTTTTTCCAACACCGGAAAAGGCTTCATTCTTAGTTGTCAGGAAATGTCCGCAGGTAAACAATAGAAACCATTGAATGACAGACGGTTTATATCATTAGCTAAAACGTTGCGTTAATCGATGCCGGTTTTGAATAGAGAATCCCAACGTTGCCCTCGAATTTGATTATAAGAGTTACTTTTTAACCTATATGAAAGGAGAATGCCATGTTTAAAATTGATAGGAAACCCTACGGATTTCATCTTGTATTCGGGGATTTTATCCTGAAGGCAGAGATGGAGCAATGGTTGCAGGAATCGAAAAAGATGCTTGCCGGCCAGAAAGATTCATTTGGTGTGTTTGTCGATATGCGTGCACTCAAACCGCTTCCGACAGACAGCCAGGATGTAATGGTCAAAGGGCAGCAGCTTTACAAGCAGGCGGGCATGATACGCTCGGTTGTGATTCTGGACAATACCATTACGACAATGCAGTTCAAGAGGCTCGCAAAGGAAAGCGGTATCTATGAATGGGAACGTTATATCGATGCCTCGACAGCACTCAACTGGGAAAAGGCGGCAGTGGAGTGGCTGGTCAGCGGCACTGATCCCGATTTATAAAATTGCGGTATCCGGGAAAGATAAAACTTAATTCGTTTTCCACTACCGTCGTTGCGCGACGCCTCCACCGGCGGACAACTTCAGATTGAAGGGAACGGTTATAAACCGTTCCCTTTTTATTCTGCTTCGCGGTACTAAATAATCATTTCTTTTTTCAATGCCTCAAGTTCATCGGGCGACATGTTCAGTAATTCCTTGTAAACTTCATCGTTATGCTGTCCCAGATCGGGTGAGGCCGAATGGATTTCTCCCGGTGTGTCGCTGAGTTTTATCGGGATGCCGGGAGTGGGAATTTTCCCGTATCGCGGATGTTCGATTTCCAGATGCATATCGCGGGAATCCAGTTGCGGGCAGGTGTTGACCTGATCGATATTTTTTACAATCGAACAGGGAATCTTGCATTCGACCATGGCTTTTTCGACTTCGGCGGCGGTGCGGCTGGAAAACCAATCCTTAAAAATCTGAATATAATCGTCCCGCGATTTGATTCTTTCCACGACGTTGGCAAATTTCGGATTCTTCGTCGTGATGTCCGGCTTGTTCATGATTTTGGTCATCGCGTCGTCCCACTGCCGGTCGGTGAGCATCACGATGGCCACATAACCGTCCTTGACCTTATACGAGTACCAGCAGGCGAAAGGGCGAGCTTCGCTCGTTATGACGTCGTCCATCGGTTCGCCGATGGTCTCCTCGATGTAGTCCCTGATGGGATCCGCGCTTTTAGATTCCAGCGCCCGGAAATTGTGAAAGTACATGACGTCCTGCATGGAAATATCCACAAGCTGCCCTTTGCCTGTCTTTTGACGGGCAAGAACCGCTTCCAATATGCCCAAGGCGCCGTAGGCACCGCCCACGAAATCGCCGAAAAAAACGCCCGGCGTCATGTGCGGCGTTTTCTGAGCGTACATGATGCCGCCGCTGGCCTGCGCGATCAGGTCGAACGCGACTCGGTCTTTATATGGGCCGGATTTTCCGAAACCCATGATGGAGCAATAAATCAGTCTCGGATTGCGCTTTTGGTGTTCTTCCCAGGTCAGTCCCAGTTTGTCCATCATGCCCGGCGCGTAATTTTCGATGACGATGTCGACTTTTTCTACCAGTTTCCAGTATATCTCGCGTCCTTTCGGATTGCGCAAATCCAGCGTTATGCCGCGTTTGTTGCGGTTCCAGTTGGAGAGCGCGCGGTCCATTCCCTGAATGGGGGACAACATCAGACGCATGGTTTCGCCCCAGATGGGCGGTTCTACCTTGATGACGTCCGCGCCCATGTCTCCAAGCAGTTGCCCGCAGCGCGGGCCCGACAAAAATTGCGACAAATCCAGAACCTTCAATCCTTCCAATGCCTGCATGATGAAATCCTTTTCATTGTTGTTGTGTTGATTTGTGAAGCTTATTTTGCGAGTCGAAGTATAAGAGGCGTTTGGGAGGTTGTCAATAAAAAGTTGAACGCCGTTAAATCATTTGAAAATGATTTTTAAAATAGTGTTTTTGCCGATGCCTTTGCCGTAGTTCTTTTTGATTCAGGATTTACTTTCTATGACGAGGGAAAAATGGTAATTAGGGGTGTACTATAAAAAAATGACTTTTGAGTGAATCAGATGTTTCCCCGAAAAATAAATGACAATCTCTTGATATTGGGCAATGAGTATTTCCACATTTACCTGATTAAGGGAAAGAGCGACTGTGCGCTCTTTGAAACAGGAATATCGGCGACGGCGGATATTGTCCTGCGGCAACTCTCCACGCTCGGAGTGAAGCCGGATTATCTGATTGTCTCTCATCCGCACAGTGACCATATTAACGCTCTTGAATATCTCAAACAGGCATATCCCGCGGCGACGGTTATCGCGGGGGAGGGGGCCGAATCGTTTGTCAGCCATCCCAAGGCCGCACCGTCCATGATCGCGGAAGATGCTTTTATGCTGAAAGTCCTGACAGAAAGAGGCGTAGCTAATTCTATCAGGACAATCGAAGATGCGCCGTCGCTGTCGGGATGCAGAGTTGTTAAAGATGGCGATGAGCTTGATCTGGGCGGATTGAAAATCCGTTTTATGGAAGCGAAAGGCCATTCGCCGGGTAATATTCTTGTCCAGATTCCCGCGCTGGAAACTGTTCTGGTATCGGACAGCCTGGGAAACCGTTATCCGGGGCGTGGATTCTTTCCGGTATTTTTCACCGGCTATGACGATTTTATGAAAACCATCGGTCGCATCGAAAAATTAAATCCGGCTATGATAGGCTTGGCCCATCACGGTTTTTTTACTCAGAGAGAAGAAATCAAGGGCATCTTTAAGGAAGCACGAAAATGTATCGAAGATGTCCGTGATTATGTTGTTCGCAATAGGGGAGATGATGAGCAAAAAGCCAAGGAACTATTTGGATTTTATTATACGGATGAACTGGCCGTCTTTTCGCCGCAAAATATTCTGAACTGCTGCCGCCTGCTCGTCCGCCGAGTCCGGGAATTGAAGCCATCCTAAACTCACGCGAAAATAATTGTATGTTAGGTTGAGTCTTTTCGACTCGACCTAATTCATTTTCTATGTTAAAAGACAAAAATGACGAAAAACTTCAAATCTGCACAACCTTGTATCTAATGAGTTGGTTCAATCTTGCATTTAGGGAAGTGTACAGAAAAAATGATTCAATCAGAATGATTGAACCCTCAACGATTGATAATATATAAACATGAAAATAAACAAAAATATAATCAGTGATGGCCTTCTTTTGTTATCTATATTTTTTTTATTGCTGCCACTTACAATGGGAGAACCAATAATTAGTCAAAAGCTACAAGAGTTATTTCATACATACGAGGACTGGTCTACGTTCCCCCCATTTTACTGGATATCTTGTTTGTTATTGCTTGCGGCGATCTTTTATAGAAAATATGTGTTATTATCTCCTTTTCGATTAATCCCTATATTAGCATTATTTACTTTTCAAGTATTTATGGGATGTGGACCCAAATCGCCTCTTCCGGTTCTCTTGATTATATTGTTTGTGATTACTTATGAATTTTATATTAGAAAAAAGATAGCGAGTAAGGAATAAACGAGTGACGGTACTAAAACAACGGGAGTCTAGATAATGGTTCAGTCCTAAACTATAATTATTATATTTTAGGACAGACATATGTTATATCCCCAAAATAATTATCAACGGGAAAAATAATGAGTACACTTAATCGCCGCCTGGATGTGCTATTCGTCGAGCCGGATTCTTCGGCCAGGGCGTATCAGTCTTTGAGCAAAACTTATTCGGCCATTGAAACGCCGACGTGGAGCCTGCTCTATGCGCAGTCCTGCCGCGCCAAAGGATTCGGGGTTGGCATACTGGATTGCAACGCTGAACGCCTTACCGATGAGCAGGCCATCAAGAGAATTCGCGAGGCGAACCCGCGTCTGGTGTGTTTTGTCCTGTATGGACAGAATCCCAATTCCGGCACAACAAGCATGATCGGCGGCACAAGGCTTTGTAGCGCGTTGAAAGAAGCGTATCCCGAATATCTCACCTGCTTTGCCGGGCCCCATGTGAGCGCCCTACCCAAAGAAGTCCTTGCGCATTCCTTTATTGACATCGTTTTGCTCAATGAAGGTGTATACGCGCTGCGCAATTTGCTTGATTCCGATTTGAAGGATGATTTGGGAAAAATTAAAGGCATCGGTTACAAAAAGGATAACAACATTATCCTGAATCCGCCGCGCGATGTCGTGCCGGATGATCAAATGGATGATGACCTTACCGGCTACGCGTGGGATTTGCTGCCGTACGATAAAAAGCCGCTGGATCTTTACCGCTCGCATTTCTGGCACACCGGTTACAATCATGAACTGCGCACGCCCTTTGCCGCCGTTTACACGTCGCTGGGCTGTCCCTTTAAATGCGATTTCTGCATGATAAACATCATCAACCGGGTTGATAACAGCGACGGCGTCACCGCGGCGCAGTCGTCACGAATCCGGTACTGGTCGTCGGAATTCATCTTGCGGGAAATTGACAAGCTGGCCTATATGGGCGTGCAGACCATCAGAATATCGGATGAAATGTTTTTCCTGAATCCGAAGCATTTTGAGCCGCTCCTGAAAGGGCTGATCGAAAAAGACTACGGCCTGAGGCTGTGGTCTTACACGCGGCTGGACACGATAACGCCGGACTATCTGGATATGTTCCGTGATGCGGGTATGAAGTGGCTGGCCATCGGCTTTGAGACGGCCAATCAATTGGTGAGAAAGGAAGTATCCAAAGGCAGGTTTGATGAAGTCGACATCAGGCAGATAGCCGCCCAGGTTGACGCGCACGGGATTAATGTGGCGGCAAATTATATCTTCGGCCTACCGGATGATAACCGCGAAACCATGCAACAAACCCTTGATCTGGCCTGCGAGCTCAACACACCATTTGCCAATTTTTATCCCTGTGTGGCTCTGCCCGGCACGCCTCTGTATTATCAGGCGTTAAAGAACGGCTGGAAGCTCCCCGACTCCTACGAAGGGTACGCGTTTTTTTCCTACGAATGCCAACCCCTGCCGACAAAGTATGTCAGCGCTGAAGATGTTCTGAAATTCCGCGATGAGGCCTGGTACAAATACCACACGCGCCGGGAATATCTGGAACTGATTGAGCGGAAATTCGGAGCACAGCAGAGAAAAAATATCGAGGACATGACGAAAGTCAAAATCAAAAGAAAAATTCTGGGTGATTAAAGAACTGCTAATCGTCCGTTTCCAATAAATTTCAAACGAGGTCAAAGATGATTCCAATTGAAGCCAATGAAAAGTTCAGTCAGGGATGGAAACAATTAAATTTTGTTTGGGCAGGAATGCTGATGTCCGTGTGCATATATTTAGTTATCAGCCTGGCAACGGAAGATAAAATAAATCTTCCCGTGGAGAGAAGTGATTCCGACATCATGAGAATTATTTTTTTTACTTTGTCTGTTGTTTTCATATTTTTATCAAGGTTCTTTGTGAAGTACAGCCTGTCGGGCAAGGGGCTGAAGGATATGGGTAAATTCATTGCCGGGCAGAAAAATCAGCATCTCGAGCACCCTGCCATTGCCAGATACAGGGCGGCGATGGTTATTGCCCTGGGGATGTGTCAAGCTATAGCCGTTATGGCCATGGTTTTATTCTATGCAGGGAATAACAGGCTGGATTTATATTTATTAATAATGATGTCGGTGGCGGCTATGCTTTATAACCGTCCAAAGAAGGACGAAATAATCAGCATGGCACAGGAGTTGAAGAAATAAACTTTCAACGCCAGGTTCGGTCGGGTCTTTTTGACTTGAACGTTCATTCACAATATTATGAATATCATCAGCCAGGTCGAAAAGACCTGGCTGAACTTCTACTGGAAATAACCTAAAGGTCACTTCGCCGGTATGTCAACTTTTGCAGGGAACGGTTTTAAATCATCCCCTGCTTATCGGGCATTCATTTGTTGTTATACGCCGTGATATTCGGGTCGTCTGTTATATACAGCATAACGCCTCCATCCCTTTTCTCAAAGACTTCATCGACGCCATTGATATTTATAATCGAATAATTCGGATAGCCCGTAGAGGGATATTTATTGAACTTTGTCTTGTCCGATAACGGGTGCACCCGCATTTTGACCGTTTTATCAAGTAATACCTTGCGTTCCGGGGCAGGGCCGTAAATAAGAACCTCCGCCCTGCCTCCCCATGGCACTGAGCAGCAGTTCATTTTCATGGTGATGTCCTGCCGTTGATAACCGGAAAAATCGGCCCAGCGGGGAAGGCGTGAATCGGAAGCCAGTTTGAACATATTATCCACTAAACCGCATTCCGGGTTGCAGCCGGAAGACAAAAGGCACAGGATAAGCAATAAAAAAAAGGCTGAGAATCGGGCGTTATGGAATTTAGACTTTGAGCAGTTCATTACTTCCTCCGTTCTTTTTTATCAATACGATCAATTTAAAAATATTTTTTGAGAATTGAGAATCACCGAGTGATGATTGTTACAACTCATTCATCACAGAGAGCTTGTTTTGTCAAATATTATAAATGGATTTATATAGAAGGAAAATCCGAAGCGAATTTTTCAATCCACTCCCGCTAAAGTAATCCGGTGCTGAAATATCGTTCCGCTCTGTCCGGAAGTACCGTAGCGATAACCCATTCAGGATGTTCCATGGCTATTTGTCTGGCTGCCCAGACGTTGGCCCCGGATGACGTTCCGCACAAAAGGGAATTACTGGACGCGAGTTTACGCGTAGTTTTAACGGCATCTTCATCGGAAACTTCTATGATTCTGTCTATGATGGAGACATCAAGAATATCGGGAATAAACCCATCTCCTATGCCCTGTATCTGATGCAGACCCGGTTCATGACCAAGAAGCGCCGACACGTTTTTGGGTTCTACCGCTACAATGGAGACGTCCGGATTGTTTTTCTTCAAGAAGGAAGCGATTCCCTGGATGGTTCCGCCGCTTCCGATTCCGGAGACAAAGGCATCAATTCTATTTTCTGACTGTCTCCACAGTTCCGGCGCGGTATATTCAAAGTGTGCCAATGCGTTCGTCGGATTCCTGAATTGATTCGGCATAAACCCATGGAATTTCTCAACCAGTTCTTCCGCTTTTTTAACGGCGCCGGCTATATTATCACTGTCCGGAGTCAGAACAAGATTTCCGCCGAGAACTTTTATGATGTTCTTTCTCTCTTCACTCATGCCTTCGGGCATTACAATAAAGACTTCATATCCTTTTGCAACTCCGACAAGCGTTATGCCTATTCCGGTATTGCCTGATGTCGGCTCAACGATTTTCATTCCCGGTTTCAGTGTTCCGTCACGCTCGGCCGCCTCTATCATGGCAAGGGCGATGCGGTCTTTTATGCTGCCTCCGGGATTCAGGAATTCCGCTTTGGCTATGATGTTTTCGTTTCTGAGTTTAATCAGAGGGGTGTCGCCTATCAGGTCGAGAATATCGTATGCTTTCATAATATTTTACATGTCCATCCTGTTGATAATAAATCAGGGAGTCTATACCAGTATTTGCGCCGGAATTCATTTATTTTCAGGTCTTCCGCCCGGGCTTATCTGATATTAAGAAGATGCTCCACTTCGTTACGGATTCGCTTGAGGCTTTTATCCGACGCGGCCTCGAAACGCAAAACAATAACCGGCTGCGTGTTGGAGGAACGGACCAGCGCCCAGCCATCCGCAAACGGTATACGGATGCCGTCAATGTCTACAACACCGGGTACATTCTGAAAATGCTTTTTGATTATTTTGACTGTTTCGGTTTTTTTGCTGTCCGGGCAATCCACCCTGATTTCCGGCGTGGCACAGGTCTTCGGCACATCCGCGAACAGTTCGCTTATCTTCTTGTCCGTCCGGGAAAGAATTTCCAGAAGCCTCAGCGCAGCGTAAATGGCGTCGTCGTAACCGAAATAGCGGTCGGCAAAAAAGAAGTGGCCGCTCATCTCTCCCCCCAAAAGCGCTTTTTCCTGTTTCATTTTCGCCTTAATCAGTGAATGTCCGGCCTTCCACATGATAGGATTCCCGGAATGCTTTTTGATGTCGTCAAATAATGTCTGCGAGCATTTTACTT
The DNA here is from genome assembly GCA_964394185.1 of uncultured Smithella sp. Lineage (GTDB taxonomy): Bacteria > Desulfobacterota > Syntrophia > Syntrophales > Smithellaceae > Smithella. Next base: position 32,951 of record CAYMWM010000016.1, on the reverse strand, counting down.
CGCCAATGATGGAGGCGCGGGGCTTCTTTTTGAGAATCTGTCGGGCGAAAAGAAGCAGAAGCTTGTCACCCCAGATGATTTCTCCCCTGTCGCTCACGACGCCGAGACGGTCGGCGTCACCGTCAAAGGCGATGCCAAGATCGGCCTTTTTGCGGCGCACCAGTTTGATTAAATCCGTCAGATTTTCTTCCACGGTGGGATCGGGAAAATGATTGGGAAAGTTGCCGTCCGGTTCGCAATAAATAGGCGTGACGTCGCAGCCGAAACGCTTCAAAAGCGGGATGGCAAAGTGCCCGCCCACGCCGTTGCCGCCGTCGACAATGACTTTGATATTCTTTTTGATTTTGATTCCCTTGAACAGATAATTTTCGTAATCGGCGGAAATGTCTTTGAGCCTTGCTTTGGCCGCGCCTCTGGAATATCTGCCGCTCTCCATGATTTTTCTCAATTCCTGAATCTGTCCGCCGTAAATGGTGCTGTGGCCGACGCAAATCTTGAAGCCGTTGAATTCGGGGGGATTGTGGCTGCCTGTTATCATGACGCCGCCGCCGACTTTCAAATAACGGATGGAGAAATATAGCATGGGGGTGGCGCAAAGCCCGATGTCGATGGTGTTGATGCCCGCGGCATTGAGGCCCTGGATTAAAAAATTGTGATAATCGCCGGAACTCAGGCGGCAGTCGCGCCCGACGGTCATATTTTTTACCCTGTTTTTGGAGGCGTACGTTCCTATCGCCCTGCCCAGATTGAAAACAAATTCTTCATTTAAGTCCTTTTCCACAACGCCTCTTACGTCATACTCTCTGAATACATGGGGATTGATCAATTCGGTTCTCCTTTGTGATTTATCGTTTGAAATTCAGCGCCAGTTCGTACACCCCGCTGTCAACGGTTCTTCTCATATCGAATCCGCCTTTTTCAAAAACATGAAGCATGGGCTTGTTTTCCACCAGCACGTCGGCGGTAAAGCCGAGCAGGCCCTGCCTTTTGGCGAGATAGGTCAGATATTTCAGCAGTTCGAATCCTATTCCCGAGTTCTGCTGATCGTCACGCACGGCAAAGGCGACTTCGGCGGTATGCGTGGCTTCGTCGATGCCGTACTGTCCCACGGCGACAATCATCGGGTTTTCCCGCGCTCCGTCGACAACGACCAGCACGATTTCCTTCGTGTAGTCGATGATGACGAAATTCTGGAGCCTTTCATGCGGCATGTCCTTGCGCGCCGAAATGAAACGCCGTTGAATGCTCCGGTCGGAAAGGGAATAAAAGAAATCCTTCAGGAGCGGTTCATCGCTGATTTTGACCGGCCTGATGAATATCTGCCTGCCGGTCTTGGTCGTGATGTAGGTTTCGAGGTCTTCGGGATATTCGCCCTGTTTGCCGGGGATGAACGCCTGGTCTTTGAAAATCAGGCCGCGTTTTTTCGCTTCGTCAATCAGCCAGGGACGGAATTTGGGATGGGCGATGGCAATCAGCGCCATGGCGCGTTCCCGGATGTTTTTCCCGTGCAGATAGGCGATGCCGTATTCCGTGACGACGTAACGCACATCGGCGCGGTTGAGCGTTACGCCTGCCTGTTCTTTGAGCGCGGGCACGATGCGGGAAATGGTATCGTCACGGGAAGTTGATTTGAGCGCCAGAATCGTCTTGCCGTTCTTGGAAAGCAGAGCGCCTCTCATGAAATCCTGATGCCCGCCGATGCCGCTGTAAAAGACTCCGCCGATGGATTCCGACGTCGCCTGGCCGCTCAGGTCAATCTCCAGCGCGCTGTTAATGGCGACCATATTTTCGATGCGGGCAATTACCAGCGGGTTGTTGGTGTAATCCAGTGTCCGGAAAGAAATAGAGGGATTATTGTCGAGAAAAGCGTATGTGGCTTTATTGCCCATGCTGAACGAGGCGACCGTTTTTCCGTGGTCGAGTGTCTTTCTGGAATTATCGATGACCCCCGCTTTGATTAAATCAACCAGGCCGTCGCTCAAAAGTTCGGTGTGCACTCCCAGATTTTTTTTGTTGGATAAACAGAACATGACGGCATTGGGCAGGCTGCCCCAGCCGACCTGAATGGTATCACCGTCCTGAACCAGACGGGCAACGTTTTTCCCGATGGTTATAATGGCTTCACTGGTCTTTGCGCCGGTAACTTCCAGAAGTGGTTCATCGTGGGGGATGATATAATCGATATCTTTGATATGGATGAAGCCGTCGCCGTGAATGCGGGGCATGTTGGGATTGATCTGCGCGATAACGATTTTCGCCCTTTCCGTCGCCGCTTTGACGACGTCGACGCTGACGCCGAGGCTTAAGAAGTGATGTTCATCCGGCATGGAGGTTTGTATCAGCGCCACATCAATCTGGACAGCGCCTGCCGACAGAAGGGAAGGAAGCTGGGAAAGGGAAATCGGCGTATAGTCGGCCATGCCCGCGTTAACGGAATCCCGGGTGTTGTTGCCGATGAAAAAAGAATTATGACGGAAGTTGGCCTTATACTTTGCGCCGGTATAGGGAGCAAGTCCCAGAGAATAAATGTGGATGATTTCCGCATCAAAAAAAGCTTTGGGATGGGATTCTACATATCTCGTCATGGCCTGCACGAGATATTGAGGCTCACCACAGCCGGAGGCGACAAAAATATGATCGCCGCGGCGGATATGGCTGAAAATTTCTTCCTCGGGAACGAATTTTTTCGGATAGACCTTTCTGAATCCGGCTAGATATTCTTCAAATATTTCGGGTTTCATAATTGCCGCCTTTGATTATTGTCCGATAAAGAAAACCACACTAAATGTCTTCCGTATGCGTTTTTTTGCATTATAGATTAAAGGGTGCCGGCTGTCAATTAAAGACAAAGATTGTATTGATCAGCCGATGATGTTTAGCAGGTCGGCGGCGTGGGAAAGAACCATGTCCGCACCTTCCTTGATGAAGTCGTTCCTCTGACAGCGTCCCGTGAGCACGCCGCAGGTTTTTGTGCCTGCGTTTCGGCCGGTTGTTATGTCAATGGGGTGGTCGCCGACCATCAGTGTGCCGTCAGCCGCGGAATTGAGCCTAATCATGGCAATGCTGATATGTTCCGGATGCGGCTTGACTTTGCCCACATCGTCGCGGCAGACAACCACCGGGCAGTAGGATAGAATGTCGGGGAAAACGATTTTTACGGCTCTGGCGCAGTTCCGAGTGATGATGCCGCAGGAGATTCCCCTTGATTGAAGCGATGCGAGCAATTCCCGCGTGCTTTCAAAAAGCTTGCCCTGATGCGCCGCCTCAACTTCAATATTTTCAATCAGAGTGCTGGCTTCCACAAGAAAATTTCGGGCACGCGATTCGGATTGCTGATGAATCAAGTCAAATGCTCCGTCAATCATTTCCAGAACAAAGCAGTTATGAAATCCGTCTCCCGAAATCCCATATAATGATATGAGTTCCATGACAACACCGCGCATTTTTTGAAAATCAATGTTTAATTTCGCCAGCGTTCCGTCAAAATCAAAGATGACGGTATGGATGTCGGATTGCCTGATGGTTAGTGCGGCCATGAAATCAGCTCTTGGGCGAAATGTATTTGGGCGTCAGGACTTTGCTGAAAATTCTGGAGGATTGGCCGGAAGGGAGGCTGTCATCGGAAATAATGCGCAGAAAGTTCTGGATGATGTTGAAGGTGGCGCCCCAGAGAATATCCTCATTTCCGCTGTTGTCGGCAATGACCAGGCAAGGTGCCTGATACTGAAACGGTTCTCCGTTTCCCAGAGACATTTTGATGTCCAGTGTGGCGTAGTTGCCGCTATGGAAGAAAAAACTCAAGGGGATTTCCAGCATTTTTTCCACCTCGGAATTCGGTTTGTATGAAAATTGCCTGCGGGTAACACACACAACCGGGAAAATAGTCCGGGCAAACATCGAAAGCGTGTAGGAGGGCAGGGCGCCGAGATATTTCGTGTTGAAGGGATTCAAACCGATTTCCTCCCACGCTTCCCTCAGCGCGTTGGTCAGAAAAAGATTAATGAGAGTTGCCGTTTCTTTGTCTACTTTCTGGGTGCGGCTCGCTTTCCTGCCGTAAATGGCGGGGAAGATGCCGGTTTTCAGAATGAACTTCAGAAAACTGTCCTGCCGCGGTTGCAGCATGCCGCCCGGACAACTGATGTCTCCGCCCTGGGAAACTTTCCGGGAGCGTTTAATTAGCTGGAAAACGTATTCCGATTGGCCACCGGTTTTTTTGTAGTGTAGCAATAGAACCACTGCGGCTTTAAGGTGGCCGGAACCTTCCTGCCTGGACTGATCAATCCGGGTATTCGTTTCTTTGTAATCAATAGGCACCACCGCCAGTTTATCCATGATAAGACGGGGAAGGATGTGTTTTTGCCCGAACAGAGATAAGTCCATAATCGCCTGAAAAATTAAGTTATGATGTCCGTAATGATTTTATTGTACCAGCATCTCACCGGAAACAATTCTATGAAACCGCAGTGACCGCCGTAGTGTTGCCTTGATATTTTCAGGAACTCATTTTCCTGCAATTGGCGGTAGTCTTCATGAGGAATGACCGGGTCGTCTTCCGCAATGAATATTGTAACAGGAATATTCAGATTTTGGAAAGAATCATTTTTCAGGGTATACAGACTGAAATAGTCGCGGTAATTCGACATTTGCGGAAAGTAAGTCATGATTTTTTCGGTGAGTTCAAGGCATGTTTTCGTTTTCAGCATTTTGCCGAAATCATACTTGTGGGGAAACAGCCGCTGTTTTTTGATTAAAGACCGCTTCCATTTTTTCAGAAAA
>CAYMWM010000016.1:17713-28165 GCA_964394185.1 uncultured Smithella sp. | reverse complement strand
TCCGGTAAAAGGAGTAGCCGTTGTCGATGGCGAGAGTGGTTTTGTACGGGTCAAGCGGCGGGCTGACGGCAAAAACATGCTTCAGGTTGGCAACCGGTATCTGTCTGTGCATCATGGCGATGCGCAGAGCGAAGTTGCCGCCAAGTGAAAAACCGATGATATAAACCGGCTTCCCCTCCGAAAGCTGCGACAGGTCATTGACCGCTTCGAAGGTTTCCTCAAGCAGGGCGCCGTGAAACATTTCCTCATTGAGATGATGTGAATTCCCGTGGTCGCGCAGGTTCAAACGGCAGACGGAAAATCCCAGCCTGTAAAAGTAATCCCCCGTTGCCAGAATATAAACCGAATCGGATGACCCTTCCCATCCATGCAAAAGAATAATCAATCCTTTGGGTGACGGATGAGGAGAGAAAAATGAAAGCAGTTTGGAACCGGATGACGTTTTTATGATGATTTCTCTAGCTTTTTGAGCCATGAGATTCCTGCGGTGCAGGCGCAGCCGTGAACTGGCCATAATGGATTGAAAATGGGGATTGCGAAAGAATAAGGACGGTGTGAATAAACTATCGGTTTTTCTTGTTTTTTTTGTCATAGAATCTATGAAGGATAATGAAAATGAATCTTGTTGTTTAATAAATCAAATTTTAATGATTTAATCAATAAATTTGAAATAATTTACGCCATACCTTTAAAAATATTGAAAGAATATCTTTGACATTAATTAGTTATTTTAGTATTAAAAAAGCGATTTCATAGAAATACCAGTTCATTAAAATCTAAATGTTTTTTTAGAAACTTTAATTATTTAAGTCGACACGAAAGGAGAATCTTATGAAGAAAAATGTAATGTTACTAGCTATTACAGTAATGCTTATGGTTTTCGTCACCATAGCACAGAAGGAGGCAACGGCCAAGGTTTGTTGTAATTCCTGCACTTGTCCGCCTCCCGGCGTGGCCGTCGGATTTGACGGCTGTCCGTATGATACCGACAATGACGGCGTTTGCGATTTTCTTGATAAATGTCCCAACACGCCCGCAGGTTGCGCTATAGACAAGGACGGCTGTCCTCTTGATGCCGACAAGGATGGCGTTATTGACTGCATGGACAAATGCCCCAATACAATGGCCGGTTGCGCTGTGGACAAGGATGGATGTCCCATTGATACCGACAAGGACGGTATGATTGACTGCCTTGACAAGTGTGCCGATTCTCCTGCCGGCTGCGCTGTTGATAAGGACGGCTGCACCCCCGATACCGACAAGGACGGTGTTCTTGACTGTTTTGACAAGTGCCCTGATACGCTGCACAATTGCGCTGTTGACAAAGATGGATGTCCCATTGATACCGATAAGGACGGCGTTATCGACTGCTTTGACAAATGCCCCGACACGCCTGCCGGAGCCAAGGTTGAGAAAAACGGTTGCGTGTATGAGAAGGCCAACGTTACACTGAATGTGGAATTCGATTATAAAAAATCCGAAGTCAAGGATCAGTATTATGATGAAATCAAGAAAGTTGCCGATTTCCTGAAGGAATTCCCGGAAAAAACCGTTACGATAGCCGGTCATACGGACAATATTGCCAGCCTGGAATACAATCAGAAGTTGTCCGAAGAGCGCGCCAACGCCGTTCGGCAGTTCCTTATTGATAAATTCGGAGTCGACGGAGCCAGCATTACCGCTGTAGGTTACGGCAAGACCAAACCCATTGCCGACAATGATACGGAAGAGGGCCGTCAGAAAAACCGTAGAGTTGAAGCTGAGATGGAAATTGTAAAGGTTAAATAAATTTAAACAGATTCCATTCTAAAATAAAAGCCCTGTGGCCTTTTTTCAGGTCACGGGGCTTTTATTTGTTTCCATCCTTTCCCTTGTTATGGGAGGGCGGTTGTTTTCTATGGAATATTGTTTGATGGTGACGGGGATGCTGCTGTTTTTTCGATTAAATATTTAGGTCGCTTCTTTGCTTCATCAAGTGTCCGCCACAGATATTCGCCGAGGATTCCAAGCATAATCATCTGAAGTCCCCCGATGACCAGCACAACAACCATCAGGGACGCCCATCCCTGTATCGGCAGATGCATCAGGGCTCTCACGAAAGTGACAATAGCGTAGATAAAACCGCATATGGCGACGCCGAAGCCCAGATAGCTCATGAAACGGATGGGAAAGTAACTGAAGGCGGTGACCGAATCGGCCAGCAGTTTCAGTTTCTTTTTCAGCGTCCATCCCGATTCTCCGTGCTCCCTTGCTTCCTTGTTATAGGAGATGAAATCCTGCTGGAAGCCCAGCCAGGTGATTAAGGCAAAGATGCTGACATGTGTTTCGTTGAATTGCTTCAGGGCCTCAATAACCTGCGCGTCGATGAGAAAGCAATCGGCGCCGGTGGCCGGTATTTCGTTGATACCCACAATTTTTTTCATCAGAAAATAATAAAGACGGGATAATCCGATAGTGGAGGCCTTTTCTCCCTGCCGCTGTTCTCTGACGGCCCAGACGACCTTTGCCCCCTGTTGCCACTTGCCGATGAGAGCGGGAATGGTTTCCGGCGGGTCCTGCAAATCGGCGGCCATCACGACGGCACACTGACCGCGGCAAAAATCCATTCCGCATTTGATGGCCGTATGCGAACCGGCATTGCGCGCCAGCCGTATGCCTTTGACGTGGGGATCGCGCCCGGCGATTTCCGAAACAACCTTAAAGGTATTATCCTGGGAATGATCGTCGACGATAATCCATTCCCAGCCGATGACCGTTTCTTTCAGAACTTTTTCAATCCGCCCGTATAAGAGGGGCAGGTTGGCGGCCTCGTTGTATGCCGGCGTGATGATGGTCAACTGAATATCAGGTTTGGTCATAAGCCCTCGCATATTTTTTTCAGAGTCATAACGACTCTGGATTGATCCTCTTGAGTCATCTGATGGTACAGCGGTAATAGGATGCATTCATCCTGAGCCTTTTCGCTTTCGGCAAGCCTTTGGCAGTGTCCCGGATTGCATTTGCAAGGGCCGGGTCCGCTTCCGCATGTCCATGCTCCTTCAGGATATGAATCTTCCCGGTGGGCGCACATAACTCCCCTGCGCGTCGCAATATCGGCGTCAAGCATTTCCTGCATCACCTTGACCTGATTCACCCCTTCAGGCAGCCGTACGCAGAAACTCTGCCAGTTGCTTTTTGCAAACGAAGGCTCGGCAGGCAATCCGATGTCCGGAATTTCCGTAACCAGCAGAGTCTTGTATCGTCCGGCCATTTCCCTGCGTTTCTCTACGATTTCCGGCAGCTTTTTGAGCTGTTCGCGTCCCATGGCCGCTTGCACGTCTGTCATCCGGTAATTGTAACCGAGACAGGGGTAAGATTCGAACACAACTTCCTTTGCCCCATGCCTGACGGTATCCGGGATACTCATCCCATGCTGACGCCACAGGCGGAACTGATGATCCCATTCATCATTGGCCGTTGTCAGCATGCCCCCGTCTCCTGTGCTCAGCAATTTCCGGGGATGGAAGGAGAAACAGGCAATATCGCCGTGCGGTTTGCCGATTTTTTCCCACTTGCCGTTGAACAGAATTTCACTGCCCGCCGCGCAGGCCGCGTCCTCGACAAGCGGCAGGTTGTGAAGACGGGCAATCCGGACAATCTCGCCGAGGTTGCAGGGCATACCCAGCTGATGGACGCAGAGAATGGCGGCGGTTTTTTCATTGATCAGTTCTTCAATAAGCGAGGGATTCATGTTGAATGTGTCCGGTTCTATATCAACGAATACCGGCATGGCTCCGCAATATCGGACACTGTTTGCGGTGGCGATAAAAGAATGGCTCACCGTAATTACTTCATCACCCGGTTTGACGCCGACGGCAAGGAGCGCCAGATGCAGAGCTGTTGTGCAGTTGGACACAACGCAGGCGTGAGGCGCGCTGACAAAGCCGGCAAACTCCTTTTCGAAAGAAGCAACCTCCTGGCCTTGTGTAATCCAGCCGCTCCGGATCACCCTTTCGACGGCGGCGATTTCCTTTTCGTCCATGACGGGTTTAATAATCGGTATAAATGTCATTTTTTTCTTTGAAGCCTCCACCAGTCCACCAGACGGGTCAGTCCTTCTTCCAGCGAAACCCGCACCTTGAAGTTCAGTATTTTTTCGGCTTTTTCAATGCTTGCCAGCCTTCGAGGGACGGGATTGACCTTACGTTCCGGTCCGTACTCCGGCTTTAAACCGGAATGCATCACCTTTAGCAGCATCACCAGAAGTTCATTGAGGCTTGTTTCCTCGCCGCTGGCGATATTGAAAACGTCATCCGATGCGGGTGCTTGCAGGGCGGCGATATTGGCGCGGGCCACATCCTCGACAAAGACAAAGTCCATTGTCTGGGTGCCGTCGCCAAAAATCAGAGGCGCCTGACCGTTTTCTATTCTTTCCATCCAACGGATGAGGACCTCCGTGTATTTGCCGTACACATCCATTCGCGGCCCGTATACATTGAAATATCTCAGGGCGACATAAGGGAATCCGAACATTTCGTTGTATGAGCGGAGCAGACCCTCCAGAAATATTTTGGTCGCGCCATACCAGGTTCGGTTATTGTATGGATGATGTAATTCGTCCGTCGGAAAGGTGTCGGCAAGCCCGTAAATGGAAGCGGATGAAGCCGTAACGAATTTTTTTATGCCCGCGCGTTGTGCTGCTTCGATGACGTTGAAACTGCCGTCGCACATTACCGTCATGGCTTCACGCGGCTGTTCGGCGCAGGCGGTAATGCGCAGGGTGGCCATATGAATGACCGCGTCGATTCCGTCCATGACCCTTTTGACTGTTTCCGTATCGCGGATATCCCCCTCGACTAGACGGACACGCCGGTCTTTTAGAGCTTCTTCGACATTGTTGAGGGTGCCGCGGTGAAGATTATCCAGGATGATGATTTGTTCCGGATGATGCTCCTTTAACAGCAGGTCGATGGTGGTTGAGCCGACCAGCCCGCAGCCGCCGGTCACAAGAATTGAAGAGCCGTCTATTTTCATTCTTTCCCCTTTTTTTTGAGTATCCACATGCCAAATTTACTCAAGGATGGTACAAGATCATTGGTGCTGTTAACTATTTTACCGGCTATCTCGTGAAATGAAGATCCATACTTCGGTTCTTGCGGATAAATATATAAGGGATAAATAATTCTTGTGACAAATTCGTATATACCATATGTTTTAAACCCTTCAATTGAAAAATATTTTCTAAGGTATGTATTTGTTCTTTTCAACTGAAAGTCCAGATTATATTCAACAACTGATAATTTTTTTAATCCGACTCCAATACGCAAATCATTAATATTGCTTCGCCCATCAGCAATGCCTTCAAGCATTAGGAAATATCCCTTTGGCTTAATATGAGATAAAATGTTTCTGATTGCCCATTGCTGCTCTTTCCATATTAATATGTTTATGAGACAACGCTGTGTTATAATTTTTGTAAATTTTACATCCAGATTCATTGTCCGGACATCGGCTTGCTGATATGAAATATTTTTTCTTGAATTTTCTTTTTTAGCCCTTGATATCATTGCTTCAGAAAAATCAATTCCAATAATTTTCTTACATTTTTTTGAGAAAATGGCAGTTGAAAAACCATTGCCACAACCAATGTCCAGAACAACATCATCAGGTTTAATAAATGAAATGATTGAATCAATTTCAATCTGCCTTTGCGTAAGATCGAAATGAGTCAATAATTTGTGATTTTTTACATTCCGTGCCCTGTTATTCCAATATTGACAGGTATCTTTCATATTGCATCCTATTTTAATTTCCTCCCGGTTCACGACGGCAATGGCTCCAGGGCGTTCGTTTCATGCATTGAGGTATTTCATTTTAATATTCAGGACAGCAACGCGGTCGGAACCGATGTCCCCAATCACGTTGGAGCCCATGCCGATTAACGTTCTGCTGCCTATGCTTGTCCCGTTTTTAATGGATGTTCCGCTGCCGATATAACAGTTGCTGCCGATATTGACATTTCCCGCGATGGTGACGTTGGAACCGATGAGACTATAATCATTTACGGTGACATCATGGTGAATCACCGTATTCGGCAAAATGCAAACATGATTGCCGATAATGGCGTTGCTTGTGATAACCACCCCGGCCATGATCAGAACATTTCTTCCGATTTTAGCCATGGGCGAGACGCTTGCTTTCGGATGAATGAACGTCGCCAGTTGTTCAGGGCTTACGGAAAAGCCGTCGATGATTTTTTTTCTGTCCAAAAAAGATGAGGGACTGCCGGGCACCATAAGAATAAAGGCATCCTGATAGTCGTCCAGAATGTTTCTTCCGAATACTTTATGACCGGTTCCCCAGTCTTTTTGTTTGTCGGTATTGTCGTCTATGAAGCCGATTAGCCTGAATCCGGAATCAATGCAGTCCAGAGCTTCAATGGCGTTGCCGTTGTATGGAAAAATAAAAAGGTCTTTCATAAAGCATTCAGCCCATGGCGTTCAGTGAATCGATAATATGGGATACTTCAGCATCGGTCAGTTCCGGGAACATCGGCAGTGAAACGCAGTGCTCCGCCAGATACTCGGCGTGGGGTAGATCTCCCTTTTTGTATCCCAGATGAGCGTATGCCTTCTGAAGATGGCAGGGGACCGGGTAATGCAGGCCGCAAAATATGTTTTTCTCCTGCAGATACTTCATGATTTTGTCCCTGTCATCCGCCGTGACGACGAAAAGATGATACACCGATGAAGCCCAGTCCGGTTGGGCCTGCATCCTGATTTTACCGTTTTTGATTCCTTCCCGGTACAGGCGGGCGATAGTTCTGCGGCGTTCGTTCCAGGCATCGAGGTGTTTTAGCTTAACATTGAGAACAGCGCCCTGAAAACCTTCCATCCGCATATTGAATCCCAGCTCATCATGGTAATATCGGACGGTTGAAGCATGATTCCTCAGGCTTTTGATGCGCCGGTCGTATGCTTCGTTATTGGAAACGACAGCGCCGCCCTCGCCATAAGCCCCGAGATTCTTCCCCGGATAGAAACTGAAACATCCCAATGCGCCGAACGCACCCACCTTCCGGTTTTTGTAGAGGGCGCCATGTGCCTGAGCGCAGTCTTCAATCATGATTAGTCCGCGCGCGTCGGCAATCGACTTTACGGCGTCTATATCGAAAGGCTGTCCATAGAGATGCACACCGATGATTGCTTTTGTTTTTTTCGTGATTTTTTCTTCAATTTTTTTGGGGTCGATATTCCACGTGTCCGGCGTGCAGTCCACGAAGACGGGAACGGCGTTCACATAGGATACCGCCCATGCCGTGGCGATAAACGTGTCGGCCGGAACGATGACTTCGTCTCCCGCTTTGATTCCGGCAGCAATGAGCGCCAGATGCAGGGCGGATGTCCCGCTGTTGACGCCGCTGCAATAGGACGTGCCGCAGTAAGCGGCAAAATTCTTTTCGAGTTCCTCGACGAACGGACCGCCGGAAAAAGCCGTTTTTTCGCAGACCGCTTTAAGTGCACCGGCGATTTCCTCCCTGAGCGACTCGTATTGGCGCTTTAATTCCATAAACTGTATTGGTTCTTTCATAATCCTCTTCTGATTTTCTATAATTCCCGCGGAGGCGGTTTCCTCTAAAGTTTGACCAGCTTCCCTTTATCCTTTAGTGATTTTGTCGCCGCTTCAAGTATTCTAACGACCCGCAGTCCCATTTCTCCGTTCGTGTCAGGTTCACGGTTGTTTTTGATGCAGTCGATAAAGAGAAGCGCTTCCGCCTTCAGGGCTTCCGTCGTGTCGAAGCGGGGCGCCCACATATCACCCGTGCGGTACCCGATGAGGATGTCGTAAATGCTGTCGGGTGTTTTATTAACCGTAATGCCGCTGTCGTATATTTTTATCTTTTCACTAGGCTGCAGATCGTCGAATACGATCATTTTTTTGCTTCCGCCGATCAGTGTCAGGCGGACCTTGACGGGCGAGAGCCAGTTGACGTTGATGTGCGCAATGAGGGACGAATCAAAAAATAGCGTCAGATAGGCGATGTTTTCCGGCGCGTTTTTCACATGATTGATTCCCGTGGCGGAAATGGCGGTTGCGTTGGCCCGCAGAACGTAATCCAGGATGGCCAGGTCATGCACGGCGAGGTCCCAGGTTACATTGACGTCGTGTTGAAAAAGACCGAGGTTGACACGCGTCGAATCATAATAATAAATATCTCCCAGTTCGCCTTTTTCGATCAGTTCCCTGATTTTTCTGACCGCGCCCATGTAAACGAACGTATGATCCACCAGAAGTGTACGTCCGCACTTCTGCGCCTTGTCGATCAGCTTTTTGCCTTCATCGGTTGTCGCCGTCATGGGTTTTTCCACCAGTACATGCTTGCCGGCCGTGAGCGCCTGCATCGCCAGAGGGAAATGTGTGGAAACAGGTGTCGCGATAACCACGGCGTCGATATCGGGACTGGTAATGAGTTGAAGATGATCGGTCGTGGTTCTGATAGCCGGATAACGGCTTTTGACCAGCGCGAGCCTCTCCTGTCTGAGATCGCTCACCGAAACCACGCTCGAACCGGGAACCTCCGAAAAGTTTCTTACCAGGTTGGGTCCCCAGTATCCGTAACCGATGACGCCGATTTTAATCACAGACAATTACCTCCGCTTAAAATAAAAATACCGATCAGAATGACGGCTATTCCGATGATCTTTATGGTGTTCAATGATTCGTGAAAGATAAGCACGGCTCCCAGCGTCACAAAAATGAATGTCAGGCTGACCAGAAGAGGGTAGGCAACGCTTAAGGGTTGAGTCGAAATGATATGAAACCATATCAAACTGGCCATGATGTAAAATAAACACCCGAGGTCGAACAGGGGTTGTGAAAGCAGTTTCATGATAGCGCCCAAAGAAGATTTCAGCTGCGCGGGAAAACCGCCCGCCCGGTCGACACCGGCGCGCATCAGAAGATTCGCCGCCACGGTAAGAAGCGCGCTGATAATGACTAATGAAAGGCCGCGAACCGACATATTATGTTCTTACTCCGTTTTCTTTTAATTTGCGGATAACGCGTGCGGGATTTCCGGCGGCAATAACATTCGCGGGAACGTTCTTTGTAACCACCGCGCCTGCGCCGACAATGGCGTTTTCTCCCACGGTGACGCCGGCGAGAATCGTAACATTGCTTCCGATCGACGCACGTTTCCCGATGCGGGTTTCCACAACCTGCCAGTCCGCTTCCGTCTGCAGGCTGCCGTCCGCCGCAGTCGAACGCGGGTAGATGTCGTTGGTGAACATAACCCCATGACCGATAAAAACTTCATCTTCGATTTTTACACCTTCACAAATGAAGGTATGGGAGGAAATCTTGCAGCGGCTGCCGATAAACGCGTTCTTTTGTATTTCCACAAAGGCGCCTATTTTAGTTGAGTCGCCTATCTCGCATCCATAAAGATTGACAAGGTCAGTGTGAAAAATTTTAACGTCCGATCCCAGCTTGACATCATTTTTTACTGGCATATTCTACTCCAGGTAAGGCATCCGGGTAAATGAAAAAAATTAACATCATCGTTTTGGAACTTCAACTTCGTATCATAAATCAACTCAGAGTTCAGCTTTTTTTTCTTAATTCAATTTTTTAAGGACGGTTATTTGACGGGAAGGGCATCCCCGGCTTTAAATATATTTGCGTTTATATATATTATCTGATTTTTATAACTTTCTGCTCTTGGGGAATATCAGAGCGCAGGGGCGTTGATTTATCCTGAAGCTCATTTTCCCGAAGAAGGATTTGTGCATCCATTGCGTCCAGAAGTTCAGTCTTTTTCCTGTAATAATCGCTGATGTTTGTTTTGGCGATATTATAAATATGGCGTGCCTCTTTCGGATTCAAACGGACATATAATTTAAAAATATTATACAGGATGGCTGGATCTTTAACGTCGCAAAATCGTTGCGGACCGAGATCAACGATGTCCGCTCCGGCCTGCGCCGCCGGTAGAAGCGATTTATGAATCAGGATGGCGGCGTTCTTTTCAAAATATAAAAGACGCCACTGGTCGTCCGCGTCGAGAAAACTGAAAATCAACGGCAGTTCGCTGTAACTGATAATCGCGGTTTTGAAAGGATATTTGGCGGTAAAACGGTTAATATCCTCCGCGGTTGCGGGCCGGGATGTGAATTCCCAGTAATCCGGCGAAACCTCATTAAAGTAAGGAACGTGACGGGGATCAATAAAGACCTTATAATCGGGGTAAAGCGCCCACAGCAAATAACCCCCGGTGACATAATCGTTAAATAACGGCCCATCGAGTTTGTGATTTTTGAGGAAGGCAACTTCTCTTGACGGGACGAAACTTTCCAGCCCTTTTCCGAACCAGTTATTGTCCGGCTGACATCTTATGTTGATGTAAGCAATGCTGATAAAAAGAAAAACAAAGACAGGCAGGGAGATGACGGTTGCCCTGCCTTTCGGGATTGC
>CAYMWM010000016.1:0-17703 GCA_964394185.1 uncultured Smithella sp. | reverse complement strand
GAAAAAGCAGATAGAAAAAAATAAAGAAAAAGGCAATGAGAAAAAAATAGGATGCCCGGCCGGTTTGCATGCCCTTCCAGTACAAAACCAGACTGACGATGAGCAGGGTAAAATCGAATGACTTCTTTTTGATGAATTCATATACGGAAAAGATTAAAACGGAAAAAATCATGAAAGCCATCAGCCAGACGGTGACGTTGATATAGAAAAACGACATGCTGATATTCTTTAGATAAGGCCACAGACTGCTGTGCGCCAGAATCAGATTTTCGGTATGGCTTTTGACAATGGCAATCTTGATGGTCGGCAAAAGGCCCAGCAGGTAATCGGCGCCGTAGGGGTTCAATAGCGTGGCCGCGCCGGATAAAAGGCCTGCCGCCGCGAAATGAACCAGTTCGGAGGTTGTCAGCGATTCACGGGCAAAGAAAATTCTGTTGAGAAACTCTCCGGTAAAAGCCAGTGCGAGAAAGACCAGGCCGACCAGAAAAGCGCCGTGCAGGTTGACCCACAGGGCAAAAAGCAGGGGATACAGATAAAAAAGATATTTGGTTCTTTTTGTCTTGATATAAAAAAAGATGAATATCGTCCAGGCGAATAAAAGGGCGGAAAACAGTTCCGGTTTGTAGAAACTGCACGAAATGGAACAGGCAATGCCGATGGCGGCAATAAGCGTCAGCTTGTTGATGTCCAGACGCCGGTTGAGCAGGCGCAGGAAAAGATAAAATGAAAGAAAAATGCCGCCGAATATCATCCACTGCATCATCCACAGGCCGAAACCACCCATGAAATGATAAAAAAGATAAACGGCAATGCTTCCCAGGCAGGTATTGTAAATCCATGCGCCATCCGCCGGTGTCCATGAAAAAATCGAGGGATCGATTCTGAGGGTGTGATGTTCGATAAAATACCTGCCGTTGACCATTTGCCACCACAGGTCGTAATCCGTTCTGTCAACCGGATAACTCAGCAAAATCAGCACAGGTAGAAGAACGATGATGAGCCATCTCAGCGATGAGGATGATGCAAGCTTCTCCGAAAAGGAAAAAAAAGATGACTGCCCTGAAGAATAGCTGTGAGCATTATCGGCCGGATCGCCCGGCGCGGCAGTTTCCGGATTTCTCTTTCTCTGCTCATCGGCCATAGATTTGTTATGTTTCCTTTTCAATGGACTGTTCATTGATTTCCGAATGCTCTTACATAATCAAATTACAAAAAATCATCAAGTACTTCTTCCCGGCATCGGCCGGGATATGTTTTTCCGCTTTTAAAAAAAAAGAATAGTGCTATGATTATTACAAATGAAAAGAGGAGGAGGGTTATGGAATATAAAGTGATTTCAAGCAGCGCATGGACGACGGATACAGCGGTTAAAATACTGGAAAAGAAGGTGAATGATTTAATAAAAGAGGGATGGGAACCGTTAGGTGGCGTGATGATCGTTGCTTTCAATGACTCGGTTTACCAGACGCTTATTAAAAGGGATGTGGCCGCTAATTAATCAATAGGCAAACAAAACGTTTGATGAACGCACACACACAAAGAGTGCAAAAAATATTGGACGACGGGAAGTTGATGATATGCTGTCCCAGCCGTCTGATTTCATTGATCATGTCGTTTTCATTTTAAAAAAATATAAATAGTGATATGAAGATTTATGATCCGCATGTGACCCTCTGTAACCTTCGGATTACCGGTTTGTCAGGCCGTGAAAATAAGGGAAAGAAGATGTGAGGCGTTGAAGGAGATATAATGAAAAAGCTTTGTTCGATAGTTACTTTATTTATTTTGATGTCATTTCCTGTTCTGGCCGTGACTCCCGCAACCGTTCATTCGGAACCTGCAAAACCGCAATCCTGGGAGTTCATTACGGAATATCATTCCTACAATAAAAACATAACGACCGTTTCGCAGAATATTAAATCAGTGTGGACCAACAAGATTTTGACGGCTTACCAGAAACAGGAAAACAAGATTCAAAATGTGTACAGCATTTCTTCCCTGATGGAAATCGATTGCAGGAAAAAAGAATTCAGAATCAAACAGGATATCGGTTATGACAGCAAGGGAAACGTTTTAAGAATCGATCAATATAAAACCTCTGAATGGCATATGATCAAGCCGTTAACTCCGGTAGAAATCGTCTGCAAAAAAATTTGTAAGACTCCGAAGAAAAAGGTGAAAAAAAAATAATTCAGCAAGGGTGGATAGGCGGATTATCCATTACCTGGGACGCATGCGGATATGCAAACATTGAAAGGGAAAACCATCATCATAACAGGCGCATCTGCCGGTGTCGGCGAGGCCACAGCTCGTCTTTGCGCGAAGGAGTCGGCAAATGTCGTGATTGCCGCGCGCAGCAGGGAAGCGCTTGAGGCTCTGGCCCTCGAAATCGGGAAACAGGCCCTTCCCGTCGTGACAGACGTTATGAATCCGAAGGATTGCGAAAATCTTCTCAATGCGGCCGCCGAAAAATTCGGCCGCATTGACGGCCTGGTCAACAACGCGGGTTTTAATATCCGCGGTCCGGTGGAGAAAGTGCCTCTTGAGGATTTTGAAAAGGTGATTGACGTCAACCTGAAGGCCCCCATGCGGCTGAGCAAAATGGTGCTGCCGTATCTGAAGGTGGGCGGCGGCGCAATCGTGAATGTCGCGTCACTTGCCGGACGGGTGCCGCTTGACCATGAAGCGGCCTATTCCGCGTCCAAATTCGGACTGAGGGCGTTTTCCTTCTCCATGGCTGAAGAATTGGCTGGTACGGGTATCACCGTTTCCGTCGTTTCGCCCGGTCCGATCGCGACAGGATTTATTCTGAATGATATAGACTGCGTGCCGGATCTTGTTTTTTCACAGCCCGTATGCACGGCAGAGCAGGTCGCCGGGGCCATTGTCGCAAGCCTCAAGGACGGTAAGCGCGAGCGGGTGATGGATTTCTTTTCGGGAATGATGGCGCACATCGGTTATCTGGCGCCGGGCGTACGCGCCGCGTTCAAGCCGATGCTGGAAGCCAAAGGCCGCAGAACCAAGGCCAGATACCGGAAAAACCGGAAATAATCCGGCATGACGCGGGAAAATAATTTCTGCCATTCGTTCAGGTTCTATTAACGCGACTGTTCATCGGTGCGATGATCTTCAACTGTTCAAAGAGACGGGTTGGCAACAAAAGGAACTAGGCATCATTGAAGTCAAAACGGTAACAGATATCGTTGTCGCCGGAGGCCATGCTCCTGACCAGTGTAGGAACATTTTTCAACCCGTATATTCTGAGGGACTTCTGCATGAAACCCATAATCAGATACTCGAAGTACTTATGCCTGAATTTAAGCCCGGTGATAGTGAACAGAGCGACGTTTTGCTCGAACTTTGCCGTAACGATGCCTTCATCAAAATAGGTTGCCCAGAGTTTGGGCACGACTGTATCGACAATTTGTTTTGTGTCCTTGATGAGCAGATAGGATTTGTACATACCGTCCCCGGACAGCACAAACTGGGCGGCCACCTTTCCGAAAGTCTGGTACTGCATCATATCGTTGTTGAAGAATTCTTTGACAAGCTCGTCGAGAAAAAGGATGAATTTATCCAGCGGAACGGGTGTCACGGACATAATAATATTGTTGAAAAATTTTTCTTTTGCCGCCAGTTTGACCATAAAGGATTGCCACGCCTCTTCACCGAATACCTGGGTAATGGCGTTTTTTCCTGTCATAAAAATGATGCCTTTTACGTTCATGTTCAATCTCCCCTCGAAATGCGTATATATTTAATATGCTGAATCATTTTACAGTTCGATCATATGCAGGTGTTCACCGTATGGAGACGGTTTCCTGTCTTTAGTAGAACACTAAAAAATATTATAAACGGATTGTTTAAATTCTGATAACTTTTCAAACGTGCAGCAAGGCAGAAACAGGTAAGCTCCGGGCGGAGCTGATGGCAATTGTAATGAACTCTCTTGAATTGTTATCTGGTGGCGGTGCCTGGATTTGAACCAGGGACACTACGGATATGAGCCGTATGCTCTGACCAACTGAGCTACACCGCCTTCGCAATATTAAATTTTGCAGGTCGAGCCTATATCTAAGAGTATAAATTTTGTCAATAACTATTGTGCAGAATCCAGTTTATAAATAACAATGACACTCTTTTCTCTCAAGGACAAACCCACATTTAAATTCAGGGCCAGCACAAGTTCCGGTTTGCCGTCGTTATCAACATCTTTTACAGCATAATCGGCTACATAGCCGTTAATCTTTTTAGTCCGCCATCTTTCTGACATTCCCAGCCTGTCCCATTCCAGGTTATATATTTCGCTGGACGTAAAAAGCTTGAAATTTTTGAAAATACGGCCGACTGACGAAATGTTTTTAACGATAATCATTTCTTTTTTGCCGTCTTTATTTGTGTCATAGGTCAGGATACGCAAATTGACATATGCCGTTTTTTCCATATCCTCGGGATTATTTTTGTCAATACTTTCGAAATAGTTGTTGCTTCCTCCGTAAACTTCATCGCTCGACCATATCAGTTCTTCACTGGTGAAACCGATGGATGTCATACGGGCGAGAGATTTGTTCGTTTTTTCAGTAATATACAGGTGGTCATATGCATCCATGGCGAATATTTTTTCTCCGCCGGACAAGCCCAGATCATCAATAGCGAGGCCGTATATGGAGAAGCCCGAAGGTATTTTCATCATCTGACCGGCAACATATTTGCCATCCTTCCAGATAATTTCGTGTATGGGGGTTTCAAACGGTTTGCGCAAACCGTATTGCTGACCCAATAATATCGTACCGGATGAAGTTTCGATAACACGCAAAAAAAGCCTTATATCCGACGCAATTTTTACGTATTTGTTGTCTTTGAACTCCAAAACAAAGGAATCGGGCAGTTTATTATTAAGAGATGTGACAATGATTTCCTTTACGCCGTTTTTGTTGATGTCCGCAACATCAACGGTGAGGTAGTTATCATAGGAATTGCCTTTGATTTTATCCAGCAGTACCAGATTGTCTTCCATCTTTTTATAGATGAAAACGGAGTTTTTATTGATCGTGACAATCTCATTTAACCCGTCGTTATTGACATCTCCTATATCCATTCCCTTGAACTCTATGGAAATGTTCTGACTCATCCAGAAATCCTTCCTGTTCGGGGTCTCTTCGGCGTTTATGAAGTCGGTATTAATGGCGGATGTTAAAGTGCCCCCTTTTTTGCCGTTGGTTCTCATGCTGGCTATGATCTGAGATTCGCGCGACACCGGATCCTGTGTCTGCGGAGCGGTGGCAGAAACAGCGGCGGGAACGGCGGACTGAATAACGGCTTGAGGCGCCGCTCCTAAAATATTCTGCAGGATGCTTTGCGAAAAATCGTTTATTTTGGGAATGACATCATCAAGACCCTGCGCCTGCGAAAAGAGACTGATGCCGGGTTTTTTATTGACGATATCATAAAGTTTCCCGTCAATGCTGATACTGGAGCCTATCTTGGTAATGCTTCCCCAGACCACATAATCGGAATTCAGATTTTTACCCAGCGAATAGATGTTATCCGGGGATATGTCCTTGAAGTTATTCTTTTTAATCTCTTCGAGGACGATGTTTTTGTCTGTGAGGATTATTTTATCGGACGCGGATAGGCGTGATGAGAGCATTTCCGTTATGCCCTGTTTTACATAGTCAATGTTTTCGGCGCTGTGAACGGAAAAAGGCACAATGGCGACGGTGTACTTGTCATTTGCGCCAAGCGTCGCCGCAGTCAGAAGCATCATCAGCAGGCAAATCGAATATATTAAATATTTTCGCATATTTATCTCCCTTTATGATTTACGGTAGCGTCTTTCTAGCATTTAAAAAGTGATAATTCAAGAATGTTTTGATAAACGGGTCCGGGCTGTCCGTTTACGACGGGTTCAAGCGTTTGACGGAATAACATAAAACATGACGGCGAAGAAATGGCAGACGCTGCCGGTCAGGACAAATAAATGCCAGATGGCATGATTGAACGGTATTTTTTTTGAGGCGTAGAAAATCGTGCCCAGTGTATAGGCCAGTCCGCCGCAGACCAGCAGGGCAAGGCCGCCTCCCGGCAGGGCATGAAAAAGGGGCTTGATGGCGAAAATGACGATCCAGCCCATCAAAATGTATGCAATCGTGGAAACAATTTTGAAGCGGTGAACAAAGAATATTTTGAATAAAACGCCGAATAAAGTCAAAGACCAGATGACGGCGAACATGACCCATCCTGTAAATCCCCGTAACGTTACCAGCAGAAAAGGGGTGTAAGTTCCGGCGATTAACAGATAAATGCAGGAATGATCCAGTATCTTGAAAATGTGCTTC
The DNA here is from genome assembly GCA_964394185.1 of uncultured Smithella sp. Lineage (GTDB taxonomy): Bacteria > Desulfobacterota > Syntrophia > Syntrophales > Smithellaceae > Smithella. Next base: position 11,365 of record CAYMWM010000016.1, on the reverse strand, counting down.
AAATCGGGTTTGCGGAAGCTGTGGTAAAGGGTGGATGCGGTGTAGAGCAGAACGAGGGCGATGCCGAAAATGGTGCAGCCGACAATATGGCTGGCGTTTCCGTAAAGACTGGAGAATACAATCATCAGAACCAGTCCGGCGACGCTGACGACGGCGCCGATGCCGTGCGTGACACTGTTGAAGATTTCTTCAAGCGGGCTGTACTCCTGTATCGACTGTGTTTCAGTCATAAAATCCATCTCCTCAATTCCGGAGATTTCATATGTTGCTTACCGCAATTTGTCAATGAATTAAAAAATGGCTGAATCAGCTTCAGATATATGGTACACATGCATAGCCCCGAACCCTAAAGGCATACACCATGACATTCAGCAGGTTTAGACAATTGGCGGACGACTGTAACAGGAAAATATCCATCATCCATGTTATTTTGCTGAGTTGTTTCTTTGCCCTGATTTCCATACTTAATCATCATGGCGGCATCCTGCATCCCGAGATGATCGTTCGCGTGCCTTTCTATTTGTCGGAAACCCCTTTGCTCAGCAAGATATTCGACAGTGACATTCTGGAACTGGGCTACTTTCGCGCCCGGGAATTGAGTTTTGTGCTGGACTATATTGACTGTAAATTTATCGAACTTTCCATCTTGTACGGTTTCCCCCATTTCCTGTCTGTAACGCATTATCTCTTTTCCATCGCGGCGGGCTGTCTGCTGTGGCTGTTTTGCGCAAAGGAACTCAATCTTAAACCCCTCGCGGGGATCGGTTTGCTTGCGTTATTCTGGACGTCTCCGGGTATTTTTCTTGGCGGGGCTATTTTCAGGGCCGGGAAAATGGGTGTTGCTTTTCTGGCCGTTGTCCTTTTCCGTATGATATACAGGGTTGCCGCAACTTCGATAAAAAAGGCCGATTTTCGAATTTCAAAAAAAGCCTGGTTTCTGTATGCCTGCGCAATATTTGCCATAACATTCCTTGATGAACAGGGCTTATTCATCGTTGTTGCCGTAATCGTATTCCTGAGCCTGTGGGGATTCTTTGTACGGAACAAAAACATAGCGGCAATGCTCGTCATCGGCTTCTTGAGTATTCTTTTTCACGTGTTCTACCGATACGCAATCGCGCCGCAATTAACCTTAATGCTCAACGGATACCACCTCAATGCTTCTTATGTGTCGTCCATACCGTTTCAGTATCTTATTCATGATCCGGCGTCTTACCTGTTCAAAGCGGGTTTCCTGTATCTTGAGACTTTCCGTTGCCTGGCAGGAAATCCGCCTCCGGCGGTTGCCTTGGGATTGCTTGTTCTTTTTATAATTTATCCCGTTTATTATTTATATACCGCCGGGAGATTGGCGGATGATGACAAAAAGGCTTATATTCTATCATTTGCCGGATTGCTGATAACAACGTTGCTCATGGTGACAGCCATGAATGTTTTGATGCTTTTAAAAAAACCGGAACTGATATTCCTGTCCGATATCAAACTGACATATTATTTTGTATCTGTCAGCGCCATCCTTGTAATGACGCTTGCCGTCTTAATGAATATTATCTGTCAGTCGCGTATGCCCGGCTGGTTCGTGGTAATGGCCGTGTGCCTTGCCATTGCAGGAAATATCGTTGCACTTCCCAAAAACAAAGCCGTCATGGCTCAGGGACATCTGCAGTATTTCCATCAGACCGATTCAGCCCTGTTGAAGGCGCTAAAAAATCCCAACCCGGTGAACGGTTCCGTTGCGCCTTCGATGAAGGAGCATATGGTGATTCAATTTTTTCAATCCAAAAAAAAACATGCGCCGGTGACCGCCAACGATTACCTCGGAAAAGGGATTTTCTATGTCCAACGCGGTGAGTACCGGAAAGCCATCAGGCATTTCAACCAGGCCATCGTCCTCAATCCCGATAATATCCAGGCCTATATTGAAAGGGGGAACCTTTACGCCAAAATCGATCAGTGTCAGCTGTCTATAGACGATTTTAACGAAGTCATCCGACGGAAGCCGGACGCTGCCGTTGCCTATTACATCAGGGGTTATGCTTATTTGAAGCTGGGCAACGCCGGACTTGGCTGTCCCGACGTTCAAAAAGCCTGCGAACTGGGAATCTGCGAAGTGTATCAACGCGCCAAAAGAGAAAAACTCTGCCGGTAATTTATCCGAATAATATAAAATGATTAAATAAAATAATGAACCACCCCTAAATCATTGACTAATCAGGCGGTGTTGTCTATACTCTTTTTTCAATCAATGCGCATTTCACAAAGCATGCCGGGAAAGAGCGCAACTATATTAAATCAGGAGGTTTTTTGCATGCCAATAAAGTATATCACTTACAAGGGAAGAAAAATTCTTTTTGTCGACTTCAGCAATCAGACCGGGGATCAGGCGATAGCGACACTGGACGAAGAGGCAAGGGAAATGCAGAACTGGACGCAAAAAGGGCTCGTTCTGAATGTTTTCTATAATGCCAAGGCGACTTCGGCTTTCATGGCGCATGCAAAAAAACTCGGTAAAGAATTATTCACCAGGACCATTCACAAAAGCGCCGCCGTAGGTCTTACCGGTTTGCAGATGGTTCTTCTGCAGGCCTATAACACCTTCAGCCAGGACAAGCTGACTCCCTTCAAGACGGAAGAAGAAGCCAAAGAGTGGCTGATAAAAGAGGATTGAATCTAACAATATCTTTTCTGATGAAAGGGCGGCCGGGATTATTCCACGGACGCCCTTTTTTTGTTGTGCTTTTATACTGGTTTACGCTTGCGGCCTGACCGGACGGGAAAAAGAGACGGTCCCCTTTATTGACAATGAAGCATGAAAAAAGAGTTTAAAGAGAAACACCCCATTTTCCTGCCTGCAATGATCCGGGGTAAAAATCATTACTCAATATTCAATCATTGACTCGTTGTGGGAATAATGCAAGAGTACAAACGGTCATGCTTGAAATTTGAAAAATCATACGGGAAGAATAACAAAAAACCACCTGCATCACCGTGAAATATAACGGTCTCTCCATATAAAGTATAAATCTCACTGGAATTGTTGCCGGTAAAAGGAATATTTGCGAATGCGTCTGTTTCCGAAAGAAGAAAATTTTTTTAAATATCTGGAAGATCTGGCTGACAAAGTCGAAGAAGGCGGTCAGTTCCTTCTTAAGATGACTCAAAATGCCGATTATTCCGACGTGAAAGCTGCCGGGCTCAAGGAACTTGAACATGAGGCGGATGTCATTACCCATAAAACATATGAAAAATTGCATAAGGCCTTTCTGACTCCGATAGACCGTGAAGATCTTTACGCGCTGCTCAACAAGATGGACAGCATTATGGATGCTATCGAATCAATCGGCCTGTGCATATGCATGTATAAGGTTACAAAATACAATGACGAAATTATCGAACAGGTGGAAATTCTTTTTCAAACGATTAGAAAAGGCAAAGAAATTATTTTCAATCTGCACGATATGAAAAATGCCCAAATCATTCTGGATGGCTGTGTGGAAATCCATGCCCTGGAAAATGCCGGTGATATTGTAACAAGAAACGCAATCAAAAATCTCTTTATAAAAGAAAACAATGCCATCGAGTTGCTTAAATGGAAGGAAATATTTGAGCGGATTGAAGACGCGATTGATACTTGTAACACCGTATCAAACATTATAGAAGGGATTGTCCTGAAACAAGCCTGATGAAGGGTCCGCGCTTTTTTTATAAATGCGTAAATCTTGCAGCATGTCTAACAATTCTTAACGCAAATTATATAAAGTCGGGAAAATTTCGCTGCGGTTGTGAATATTCATTTCACGAAAGATGTCTTTGATGTGGTCTTTTACGGTGTGTTCAGAGATGCCAAGCTTTTCGGCAATGTTTCTGTTGGAATCTCCCTTGATGATTAAAAGAACAATTTCCTGCCGTCTGGGACTCAAGTTATATTTTTTCATTGTCTGTCTGATGTTCATCGATTCCGGCCATGAGTATATTACAATAAGTTGCATGCCTGAATGATGATTGTTGCCGACTCTTTTGATGCGGTAATGTTTTGAATCAATCTGTAATAAGACTGTGGCATTATCCTTTAATTCCCTGAGCATTTTATTTAGGGGGTATTTTATTAATAAAGTTTTTGCGGTTTTGTTTGCATAAACGATGGATGCTTTCTGAGTATTATAATCACTGATTAAGATAACACCCTCGTGATCGCAGGAATCATAAATTCTGAGCAAATCATCCTTGATATGCTTTGCTGTCATAACGGATTGGGATACATCCGTGGCAAAACTCAGGAATAAAATTTTATTGTCCACTACAATGGGCAGGGCACAGACCAGCACATATTTTGTCGTAGTATTTTTACCCCTGAATTTGACTAAAAGATTATCAATGCGTCCTTTTTCTTTGATATGTTTTAATACCTTCAGCAGAACTTCATTGTTGATTTGCCCTAAATCAACAGCTGTTTTTCCTATAATCTGCTCACGTTTATATCCATGGAAAGACAGATAGGCTTTATTTGCATCACAGATGGCTCCATTCTTTGGATTATAGATTACCATGCGGGTTGGCGATTTCCAGAAATACTCATCCAGAAATGATTTTGAACCGGCTTTAACTGAATTATTTTTCATAAAATTCCATCATAAATAATTGATATTCATGATTTTTATTTCATATAATGATTCATAAATCAACCCCCTCTCCAGAGGGGGGGGATTAAGCAGGGACTCTTTTTAAAGCAGTCAAATCCCCACTTTAGAGGGATTGATAAAAAAACTGTTTTAAAATAAAATTTGTTTATTAATACAATTTTAAAAAAACTCAAAGGAGGCAATAATGAAAAAAAGTTTTTTAATCGTATTCTATGCGGCTTTATTTTGTTTTCTTATAACCATGTCGGGATGTGTCAGCCGGGAAGACTATTTACGTAAACAGACGACCGGACGCATAGGTTGCCCGCCTGATTCAATAACGATCGAGAATATTGATACGATGGCTGGACTCGTGAGTGGCTGGACTGCAAAATGTAAAGGGAAGACTTATTATTGTTCATCAATGACATCAGGAATTGTTTGCACTAAAGCAGACGATAATTGATTTATAAATAAGTAATCTTTATTTTTGTTGGAAGGAGATATGCCGTTGCAGAAGTATCTTGCAGCAATAGGAGCATTATTTTTTCTGGTTTTTGCATCCTGCAGCGGAGGCGGGGACGGGAGCAGCAGTGATGGAGGCGATACAAATACATCTGCTAATGAAGAATCATTCACACACGGTGATATAACGCTTAAGGCCAGCGTTGCAGCTTCGGAGAGCGCTAAGACCATACCGGTTAAAGATTCTGACGGAAAAACTGTCTTAACAATGGATGTCACCAAATCGGCAGCCACATTCACTTTTCCAGACATACCCACACCGACAGTTATCAATTTTGATTCACCTCTGCCGGCACTGCCCACTGATTTTGTTGCAAAGAGAATGGCTGTTTATGTTGCAGGACAAATATATGAGGGTTCTGACAAGTCAAGATATAAGGATAGCCCTGGATGTGATAAAGTCCCAGTAGATTTCGAATGTATGCTTCCCTGTTGTGCTGCACATGACGATTGTTACAAACAAAATGGCTGCACCATGGAATCCTGGAAGCCAAATCATTGGTCAGATTCCTGGAATTGTGATCTCTGTAATATAGGTGTCGTTGGATGTATTGAACTTAACTGTAGATACCGAGTTGCGATTAATCAGCCCAATAATTGTTTTGACGCAAATTGCGGAGAAAAAGGGGCGTATTTTGATTGTCCACCCAATCGCGATACCTGTAATTGCGAACATAGTTGTCTGAACTCATCAACCACCACTACCAGCACGACGACCAGCACCTCCACAACTACGAACTCTACAGTTTCTTCATCCACAAGCTCTACTTCTTCCTCTTCCACAAGCACGACAACCAGCACCGCTGCAACCACTACTACTGTAAAGCCTTTACGCTATACAATAACAGATATTAGTCTTTTAAATTATTGTTCAGGGGCTTCAGATATAAATAATAACGGTCAGGTGATAGGTACTTATCAATTTGATATAAATGGAAATAGGCATGCCTTTATCTATACTAATGGCACTATACAGGACATTGGCAGCTTACCCGGCTATAACCGCAGTTTCGCTACTGCAATCAACAATAATGGACAGATTGTCGGCAGCATTTGTCCTGATATTTACCGCGCCGATAGGATTAATTGTCATGCATCCCTTTACAGTAACGGAACGATGAAAGACCTAGGCACCCTTCCGGATCGAAAAATAAGCGAGGCTTCCGACATTAACGATAGAGGAGTGACTGTTGGTTGGTCTTATAATCCAACAGCAGGTTTTATTTACATTGATGGAGAAATGAAACAATTAGATGGGATAATTAAAGCAAACGCTATTAATATTCATGGCGTCATTGTCGGTCAGTTATACAATGCATCACCCGTTTACTATCATGCTGTTATATATGATGGAACAAATGTTATTGACATAGGGTCTTTGGGTGGGCATAGCGGTGCTCATGACATAAACGACCATGGCCAGATAGTAGGATATTCCGAAGATTCAAATCGTGTAGTAAGAGCATTCTTATATAGTGGAGGAACAATGATTGACATTGGTACCCTTCCTGATGATACGGGAGGTCAAGCTTATGCTATCAATAATAATGGTCAGATTGTTGGAAATTCTACTGGTGGAAGTGGAGGTTCCCCAGGTTTTTTATACAGTGGAGGAACAATGTATGATTTATTAACACTTATTGATTCCGGTTCAGATTGGACTAGTTTAAAACCTGTAAAAATCAATGATAAAGGACAGATTGTCGGCTCTGGTCACAGGAGCAGTAAGGATGGACCAAGAGCTTTTATTATGACACCGCAGTAACAGTATATAATTATAGGCCGGTTTGCGATTGACGCCTGAACCGGAATGTTAAGGAAAGAATAGCTTCAAAGCAGTCAGGTTACCTGCTTGAGCGTGAGAATTAGTTTTTACTGAGTAATAGAATTTCATTTTAATGCATGCTTAAAGGGGGATTGTATGAAAAGTATTAAATCTGTCTTGAACGTTTTATTGGCAATTTTCACAGCTTTTTTTCTCATCACTTGCGGTGGAGGCGGGGACGGAGGGAGTGATACAAAAACTCCCGTGAGTGGAGAATCTTTTACCGATGGCAATACAACACTGAAAGCGAATGTCGTTACCGCGGAAAATATTAAAACTGTGACGGTGACCGATTTAGGTGGGAAGAAAGTCTTGGATTTATATATATCCTTATCGACGGCAACCATCATTTTCCCAGACACAGCTTTACCGACCATCATCGATTTTCAGCCACCGCTTTCAGAGCTTCCAACCGATTACACAGCCAAAAGAATGGCGATTATTGTCGCAGGCTCCCTATCCTCAAAGGGCTTACCAAAATTTAAGGATAGCCCGGGCTGCGATTGGTGGTGGGATTCCCAATGTACTCTCGGTTGTTGCGCCGTTCACGATCAATGTTATAATTATAATTTCTGCGATGCTACGTCCTGGTCTTTGAATATTGCCAGCTGGCCATCTACGAATTGTTCCCAATGCAACAGCATTGTTTTTAATTGTATGGTGCGTGCATGCCGCGGAATTGATAAACCTAATACGGCGAATAACTGCTATGACTGGCATTGCAATAAATTTTATGATTGTCCACCTCATTACGGCAGCTGCGATTGCAAAAATATTTGCCAGGAATCAGGGATAACAGTCCCACCCTATTGCGGCGACGGTCATTGCGACGGAGGAAGTGGAGAAGATACGCTCAACTGTCCGGGCGATTGCGTATATTGCGGCAATGGCATATGCGACGGCGGAGAAACGCCTTACAGCTGTCCAAGCGATTGCGGAGGATGCGGAGCCGGTCCTTATGATTGCATACCGGGAAGCTCAATGCATTATGAACCCTGCCTGGAGGGTGGCGTGAGGGAGTGTATGTCAAACTGTACGTGGAGTTCATGTACTACATCTTCCACTTCAACAACCACCACGACGTCTACTTCGACCACGTCAAGCTCGACCAGTTCCAGCTCAACATCCAGCACATCAACAATGACAACGACGACCACCGCAACGACATCTTCAACGATCCCTCCATCTTCTTTCTGTGGTGGAAGCGGCACCACATACTGCTCGGACTATGCAGATACCTGCGGTATTTATGTACAGGCTTGCTGCAATGAGGGGGCATGCTGGTATCTTGTAAACGGCTCAACGCACTATTGTTGTGCATCGCCGTCAAACTGCAATGCTGCCGCTCAAACTGTGGCTAATATTATAGTTGCAGCCTGTATCCCATAATCAAGAAGACACTGTATTTATGCTCCGCTCCGGCAAAGGGGCGGAGCATAATTCTCAAATAACTCGACACAAACATGGGGAAGTCTTACCGGTTTTATCACTTTTTGCTGGATCAAGGTTGCACCTTGAACCGAAACATTTCAAAAGCAGGATACATGCCTGCTCATTCCAGAAACTTCGTTTTGGGGATGATTCGTCCGGCATATTTCAGTTTGTCGCACTTCCAAAACACGGGACTCACGAATTCCTGACAAAACCCGGTAAGGCAATTGCTTCACATTGACTTTGTAAATTATAATGATAAGATGAAAAGCACCCATTTTCAAAGAATGAAAGGAGGGAATGTATGTATAAAAAAATATTTCTGACGCTTTGCTTTATCCTTCTGCTTGGTTTTGCGTCAAGTTGCGGATCAGGCGGTTCCGGCGGCCATCACGGCGCATATTATGGTTGGGGCGATCTGACCTTGTATAATTACACGTCACTGCCTATAAGTGCCCTGTATCTGACACCGGCTGATGAACTATCATGGGGGCCGGATCAATTAATTTCAGATATACCGTCCGGAGGAAGTTTTACACTAATGGACATCGCATCTGATTTCTATGATGCAAAAGCCGTCATTATAGGAGAATACAGCACATATTACGGATATACATATGATATTCTCATAGAAGACGGGTATATATATGATCTTTACGCCTATAATTATGATTTTACCGGCTCGCTTGAAATCTATAATGATACGGTTGGCGCGTATATTGAAGCGATATATTTGTCACCGGCAGGTTCAAGCACGTGGGGCCCGAATCAAATAACGTCGGCTATTGCTCCCGGCGATTTTATGCATTTTTATGATCTCGAATCCGGAGTTTATGATGTTTTGGTCGTCTGGGATGTTGGTCCGGATTCTGAATATTCGACAAATATTGTCTCTCTGACTTTAGATACAATTAATGCCCATTGAGTTTTTTATAGTTTAGGAGGTTCGTTATGAAAAAATATTTAAAAATACTGGTTTTAACACTCATGTTCGCAGCCTTTTCAGGTATTGCCTTATCAGAGACGGTAACTGCCCGGAGTGAAGTTTTTCAGGAAAAACAGCAGGAAAACAGTGTAACGTCAAATATTGAGAAATCCAACAGGTTATCCTCAAAAAGAACAAAGGATAAAGCTGATTCAAGCATCACAAATAAAGGAACTGACAATAAAAAAATGATTCAATATAAGCAATTTAAAGATGGCGAAGGCGAGTTGAAAAATAAGCAGTAAGAAGCAGGGAAACCTGTCGGGAAACGGGGGAAAGCAGCCGGTTACTTAACAGCTCGCTTCCCCCATTTTTATGCTAATATAAACTCGAAATCGTAAAAAATCATCTTCATGGAAAAATAGTTAAAAAAGGGGAATATATTATGAGGATGAAAGATAAATATCGAAAATTTTCATATGTCACTGACTTTCGCGGAATAAAGAATGCGATTGGTGAAATGCGTGGATGGGGCCATCCTCATCAGCCAAAATTAAATTCCGGTTATCATCGTTTGCATGACGACCCCGTATTTAACGAAGAATGGTTCATCAATACAATTAACGAAAAAATAGCAAATCATTCTGAAAATGCCATGGAATATCCCTTTTACGGGGAAAAAATATTCGCTGAGCCGCTCGTAGGATTTATACGGGGTGATGATCCAATTTTTCAAAAATATAAAAACATCATCGGACCCCATCACTTTACCCCGGAAGAAATCATCAGGTGGCAGGCTGAGCAAAATGGCGTTGAGGCTCCCAGGGCAGCGGATTTAAGCGTTGTATCCTTTATTCTGCCGTTTGTGCAAATTACAAAAAATGATAATGCGGCAATGAAGGAATGGCCCGCCGAACGCTGGGCGCAGACTCGCCTTTTGGGAGAAATATTCAGCCAGACGTTCGTGCGGGAAATAGTGACTCATCTGATGGAGCGCGGCATTTTAGCCGTAGCGCCGGATGTTACTCCCATGTTTAACAAAAAGCGTTATCCCAAAGTGGGTTGGGCATCTCCCTGGTCTCATCGGCATATGGCTTACACCGCCGGGCTGGGTACATTCGGAATGCATGACTTTCTGATAACCGAAAAAGGGTGTGCGCACAGGACGGGCAGTTTTGTTGTCAATTTAAAGCTGACGCCAAACCGGCAACGGCCTGATGATATTCATGCCCATTGTCTGCATTATCGGGGCAAAAAATGTATGCAATGCGCCAGGCGATGCCCGGTGAACGCTATAACCGTTGAAAATGCTCATGACAAGGAAGCTTGTTATAAAAGGGTTGCCGAATCTATTCTTCACTGCAATAAAAATTATCACATTTTTATTTATGGATGCGGCCTTTGTTCAACCGGCGTTCCCTGTGAATCTGAAATACCGAAGCCAATAGAAAAATAACATGGATTAAAGTGATAATTCTAATCCAAAGAGCTGATGAGATATTTTTCGGTATTGTTTATTTCGATCTTCCTGTAATCCTCCGCTTTCAACATCATAATTTTATGCCGGGTTATAAACAATAATTGTTAAAAAATTTGGCTACGCTCCGGCTTACTTTTCTTGTAATGCATTCATGTATCTATTGACAAAGTGTAGCCAATGGGCTACAGTAACTTAGTGATTGAAATTCGCAAAACCAAAATATTCGCTAACTGGATTGACAGTCTGGAAGATATTAGAGGTCGTGCCCGCATACAGGCAAGAATTGAAAGACTGGCTATGGGCAATCCCGGAGATGTCAAGCCTGTGGGTGAAGGTGTTTCGGAAATGCGTATTAATCATGGTCCCGGCTATCGGGTTTATTACATCAAGCGCGAGCGTACGATGATAATCCTGCTGGCGGGCGGAGACAAAAAGTCACAGTCAAAAGGCATTAAAACCGCTCTTCGCCTGGCAAGAAATTTGTAGGAGTTGATTATGGCAAGAACAGTTACAACAAAATATGATGTATCCGAGCACCTTCGCACACCTCAAGAAATGGC
>CAYMWM010000015.1:0-44890 GCA_964394185.1 uncultured Smithella sp. | reverse complement strand
CACACCATGATGCCGATATCCCAGGGAGAAGCCTGCTTTGTTGTGAACCGGTATTGAGGCAGCAGTTCACTGATTTTTTGCACCAGTTTTGTTCTGTCGATGTGAGGGTTGCAACCGCCGCAGTATTTCACACCTATGTCGATTTGCATTCAATCGTCTGCCTTAATATTAATATCAGTCTTTGATTCCGGCAATTTCTTTCGCCAGTTTCTTTTTTTGTTCCAGATTGCCCTGGCGGGAAATCATAATGCGCTGGGCCTGCGGCGAACCCGCGCCGTGCATGGATTCCGTACGATAGCCGACCGCTGCCGTGCCCAGGGTGATATTTTCCACCAGCCGCAAAACCCGGCAGCGATTTTCCGTGGGCACCGCGGCGATTCCCTTGAAATATTTTTCCACAATCTTCCCGATTTCGGGATGGCGTAAATCCTTTTCCGAGGCCATCGTGACCATCAGGCCGCCCGCGATATCCTCCGCCAGCCTTGCTATCTCGTAGGGAAACCGGGTTACATTCTGCTTGCAGACATTGGCGAGCAGTAAATCAATGAGATAGGTGCCGGACGCGGTTTTGTGTCCCTGCGCCGAGCAGGCAATGCCGCAGGAAAAAAGGGTTTCGTTCAGGTGAATCATTTCAATCAGCTTGTCTTTGACATGAGAGGCTTTGGAAGCTCCGTTGTAATCGGCTGCCAGTGCCGCCGCGCCGATGAGCACATCGCCGACGCCGACCTTGCAGCCGCCATAGCTCTGGCGGTGATAACCGGCGAATCTTTCCACCAGCGGGCCGCTGAAATCATATTCGCCGCACATAAAAACATTTTCCCAGGGAACGAATAAATCATCAAAAACCATCAGGGCTTCATGACCGCCGAACTGAGGGTTGCCCACGTCAATTTCCCCGCCTTCCAGTTTCCTCGTGTCGCAGGACTGTCGTCCGTAAATATAGGATATCCCTTCCGCGTCGGCGGGAGCAACAAAGGATATCGCGTAATCGGCGTCTTCCTTGGTCATGGCGATAGTCGGCATAACCAATATCCAGTGCGAATTGACAGCGCCTGTCTGATGGGCTTTGGCGCCCCGTACGATAATACCGTCTTTCCGCTTTTCTACAACCCGTGTGTAGAGGTCAGGGTCAGCCTGTTTGCTCGGCGGCAGACCCCGGTCGCCTTTAGGGTCGGTCATGGCGCCGTCCACAACTAGATCCTCAGCCTGAATCATTTTCAGAAACCTTATAAATCGTGCATGGTACTGCGTACCCAGTTTTTTATCCATTTCAAACGTGACGCTGTCCACGGCATTGATGGCATCCATTCCGACACAGCGCTGGAAACAGGCACCGGTTTTTTGTCCCAGCAGCCGCTGCATTTTTACTTTTTTGATCAGGTCTTCCGTGCTTTGATGCAGATGGCAGAAGCGGTTTATTTTTTCCCCGGTCAAATGAGATTTTGCCGTCATCAAATCTTCATTTTCGGGATTTTGAGCCAGAGCGTAAGTCATTTTTACGGAATTCATGGAGGGTCTGATGATCGGATTATCCACCGGTTGCTTCACCAATTCGCCCAGCAGATAGACTTTTAAATTCATCTTGCGCAGGCTTTCTTCATATTGTTCAGCGGTTTTTAATGCCATTTTAATACCTCCACAGCTTTTAATTATCTTATTTGTCTGTAAAATCCGCCCCAATCAGGGCAGCTAAACAAAAATCATCTGTAAGATGACAATTATTTATTAAATTTAATATTTTATCGGGAATAATTCAAGACTATTCGGAAAACATTTATTTATCAATAGATTCTTTTTCCTCTCTAATAAAGAAGCGGTGATATTTGAGCATCGAAAAGGAATATTTCCTTGACATTCCATCAGGCTTTTTTTATAATTACTTAAACATCCCAAAAAGATTTATGCGCATATTACATCTGGTTATTTACTTCACTGCTGTGCAGATGAGTATTGTTTTCGGTCAAATAAAAAAAGACCTGATTATTGGTTTTTCTCGTCATTGTATTGTGAATGGCTTTAGGAAGTTGCTATAGAATAAATATTTAGGGGGGGTAGAATCGTGGCTAGAATTAAGGAAAGAAGAAAATTTAACTGGTTAATGCTGGTTATCCTGCTGATGATTTGTAGTATAATTGTATATAGAATGATTTAAAGTATTTACAAAAACGTTATTTCTGAATTATTTAAGTTTAGTTTTTTTTGAATTAGTTGTCATTTTTTAATTTTATTATTAAATCTTGTTTGGTTTGCTGTTGCTCCAAGCCGGATTGTTTATCTATTGAATTTTAAAGCTTTTCTTCCTTTACAATTCCTAACCGTAAAAATAATCGCATTGATTGACTCAAACTTATTATTGCCAATTTGAGCTTTTTAATATAGCTATTAAGCAGTGTAATTAAGTGAAATCAGTGTGCCAATGCACTGGTTTTTCAACAATATATATTTTTAAATGAAAGGAAAGATAAAGCATATGTCTATTATGAACTGGGTTAAAAACGAAACAATCGCAATTATTACCTTAACTAACGGCGAAAACAGGCAGAATCTTGTTTTTGCCAAAACTTTAAACGGCATGCTGGATGAAATCATAGCCGATAAATCAATTACCGCCCTCATTATTACATCCAATGACGAGAAGAATTTTTCACAGGGCATCGATGTAATGTGGATTACGGATCAAATGCAGAAAAATGATCACCAGCCGGTAATCGATTTCATCAACGAAATGGATTTGGTCTTTAAAAAGCTGCTTCTTTATCCTATCCCGGTCATCGCAGCGATCAACGGCCACGCTTACGGTAACGGTTCGATATTGTCCTGCGCCTGCGATTTCCGATTCATGCGCTCGGATAAAGGTTTCTTCTGTTTTCCGGAAGTCAATATCGGCATTCCGTTCAGATGGGGCATGAATGCTTTTGTTAAAAAAGCCATTCCTTTGCACATATTTTCTCAAATGCAGTTTACCGGAAACCGCTTCACCGCGCCGGAACTGGAAAAACATAACATTATTGTGAAGGCTTGCGCCAATCAGGAGGAGTTGATGGCATCCGCTATCGCTTACGCCAAAACTTTCAACAAAAAACGGGGAATTTTCAGTGAACTGAAAAAGAGACTCTACAGCGACATTATTAACGTATTGGATGCGGATTTTATGCCGTCAACAGCCAAAATTGATTCCTTGATGGTTACTGATTAAGGAAACTTTAAGAAAACAAAAAGAGGTGAAATTATATGAAAACAGCGATTACCGAAATGTTCGGTGTAAAATACCCTATTATCTGCGGAGCCATGATGTGGCTTTGTAAACCGGCGCTTTGCGCCGCTGTCTCCAATGCCGGCGGACTCGGCAACCTGACTGCCGGAAATTATCCCACCGAGGAAGAATTTCGTGAAGCCATCCGGGAAACGAGAAAACTGACGGACAAGCCTTTCATGGTGAATGTGACGATTCTGCCTTCCGTGCATATCACGGCGGAACATCACAAGATGTATTTGAAGGTCTGCGCCGAGGAAAAGGTTTCCGGTCTGGAAATATCCGGCACGCCGCTGGATAAAGCGGTTGGCAAGGAATTCATCGATATCCTGAAAAAGGCCGGTGTTAAACTCTTTCACAAGGTGGGTTCCGTGCGTCACGCGGTCCATGCCGAAAAAGCCGGTTATGACGGAATTTACGCGGCGGGAATCGAGGAAGGCGGCCACCCGCTCAATGACGATGTGACCACCATGGTGCTCACCCCGCGCATTGCCGAAACGGTAAAGATTCCGGTTGTTACTGTCGGGGGAGTTGCCGATGGCCGCACTTTGGCGGCGGCGCTGACGCTGGGCGCCCAGGGCGTTATGATGGCAACGAGATTTGTCGCCACCAAAGAGTGCGAAGTACACGACAATATCAAACAGGAAATCATCCGTCGGCAGGAACATGAAACGGCCCTTATCTGCAAATCCATTGGTTTGCAGGGACGGGCGATCAAAAACAAGATTGTTGAAGATGTTCTGGCTGTGGAAGCGAAAGGCGGCGGGCTGGAACAGCTGATTCCGCTCATTTCCGGAGATCGGGTCAAGAAGGCCTGGGAGTTCGGCGATGTGGACAGCGCCCCCATGATGATGGGACAATCCGTCGGATTGATAAAAGATGTTCCGACATGCAAGGAACTCATGGAGAGACTTGTGGCGGAAGCCAAAGCGGATATTGAGCGGGTTACGAATATATTAAAAAATTAATATTCAAGAGATATGATTCCGCCTCGCTTGAGGCGGAATCAACACGTAGTTCAGATGAATGAAACTTCACGAGTTGCTGCTGTCATAATGTAACAAAGATTGTTATTGGAGTTTTCATCAGCGGGAACGAGAAAGAATCCCTCTCGCGCCGGTAGATATACATTTGTTGTTCCGACCATTAATTCTCCGTCTTTGAAGAGCGCTTTTATTTTACGCCCGGCTAAAAATCTGGCGGGATTAAATTCCTTCCTCTCATTATACTTTGGATTTCCGTCATATTTTTTAACAAAGAACAACGCTTTCAATCCGGTCGTTTTAAGCTTTACAGCCCGGCTTCCCGGCTGGGCGCCTTTTAAAATCATATGAAAATAATCTTTATTGGGAACAAAATCATTACATGTCCCTTTAAATAATTTTCCATCATTATAATGAGCCACTACTTTATTCTGTATCATTATTTTCCCTCTTTTATTTGACTGGAAATCAAGGAGTTAAAATCTTCTAATGTGTTATTTTAAATAATAAACAATAAAAAGCAAGACTTTTATAAGTCTATTAAAAGTTTGAATATGTTACATATTAAAAGATAGAAAACATAAAATATTTATATCTTTTGGCATTACTGAGACATCCGGTTGGACTTATCCCGAATCTTTTCCCTGTTACGGATTTCAATATCCATCTTTCGTAGAAGTTCACTCTTTTGCACATAGTAATTGCTGACATTGCTTTTAAAAATATTATAAATGTATCGTCCCGCTTCTGGACTAAAAAAAATGTAAATATTAAAAAGATTGGCCAGAATTTCCGGATTTTTTTCTCTTATGAACCTGCCGGGACTGAGATTAGCGTTGATCTGCTCCCAACGGATAAAGGGAAAGAGAGATTTGTAAACCAGGATGGCCGCGTTCTTTTCAAAATACAGGAGACGCCATTCGTCACCGGCATTTAAAAAATCAAATATAAGATCCAAATGCCGGTAGTGAATTATCGCAATTTCAAAAGGATATTTTTCTGTGAAAATGCGAATGTCCTCTGCGTTTACGTGCTTCGTGGTAAATACTATGTAGTCGGGCAAAACCTGATTTCTATACAGAGCAGCACGCGGATCAATAAATACCTTGTATTCAGGATAAAGATTCCATGTCAGATAGCCGCCTGTGCCATAGTCATTAAATATCGGACCTTCCAGACGGGACTTCTTTAAAAAGGCCACCTCCTTTACAGGCGCATAACTATCAATTCCCGCTCCGAACCACTTATTGTCCGCGCCATATCTTATCGTAAACCAGGAAATACTGATAAAAAGTAAAATGAAAACCAGCAAAGAAAAGATGGTTGCCCTGACAGGAATGCTCTTAAATTTCATCCTGTAAATCAGCAGGTAGAAAAAAACGAAAAAAAAAGCAATCGGGAAAAAGTAGGATGCTCTGCTTGTCTCCATCCCTTTCCAGTACAGGGCTAGACAGATGATCAGTATAGCAAAATCGCATGACCTTTTTCTGATTAAGTCAAAAGCAGAAGCGCTTATAACAGAAATCATCAATATCGTCAGTATCCATGCAGTAAGACCGTTATCGAACGATTCAAGTCTGACAGTCCTTAAATAAGGCCAGAGACTTTCATAAGCCAAGGCAAAATTATCAATTAACCATTCGTACTCTCCGGAATAGCTTTTAAATCCTATCGCACTATTGATGGCCGGGGAAAGGCTTATCGGATAATCAGCACCATAGGGATTCAACAGCGAGGCCGCCCCTGATAAAACACACGCCCCGCCAAAATGAAGCAGCTCTCCGGTTGTCATTGATTCCTGTGGAAAGATTATTCTGTTTAAAGTCTCACCGGCAAAAGCCAGAATAAGAAAAGTCAGGCCTACGACAAAAGCACCGTGCAAATTAACCCATAAAACGAAAATCAAGGGATAAAGATAAAAAAAATATTTGGTTCTGTTTATCTTGATATAAAAGAAGATAAACACCGTCCAGGAAAATAAAAGGGCGGAAAATAATTCCGGTTTATAGAAACGGCAGGCTGTGTAGCATGCGATGGCAATGGTTGCAATAATCGTTGCGCAGTTCATATCCAGGCGTTGATTAAACAGACGCAGGAAAAGATAAAATGAAAGAAAGATGCCGCCAAATATCAGCCACTGCATCAGCCACAGACCAAATCCACCCATGAAATTATAAAACAGATAGACGGCGGTGCTTCCAAGACAGGTGTTATAAATCCAGGTGGGATCTGTTGGCGTCCAGGAGAAAATCGCAAGATCCATTTTCAATGTATGATGGGTCAGATAATATTTGCCGTGGGCTATATGCCACCACAAATCACAATCCACTCTATCAACCTGATATTTCAGCAGAATCAATAACGGAAGAAAAATTATTATCAGCCATCTCAGATATACCGAAGATGAAAGATTTTCCAAAAAGGCATAAAAAAGAGATTGTTTTAAGGGATTGCCGTCAGTGCTATTGACTGAATTGATTGCTGAAGCAACACCCTGATTCCTTTTGTCTTCGTGATCCCCCATAATTCCGCAACTTCACCCTTTGCTTTTTGTTTCAGGACTCTTCCTTATTCTGTCAGATTATGAAAATCGTGACTACAGAACTATTTTCATACAAGGTATATTTTTTACAGGGAAGAGCGTTTTTTTATTTGATTGGAAATTTCATACCATTTCTGCACGCCGTTTTCGAGCCGGTAATAATGAGCAATATAAGCTCCCGACAAAACGAGAAGAATCACAAAAAGAATCATGGACGGCATGGATGTTTGTATGACCGAGAATCCGAAAACTAGCAACGTGAAAAGGCAGATAAAAAGCATAACGATTAAATGAACCAGCCTTTCATGCTGCATCCATTGAATCTGTTTATCGTGATAAGCAAGAAGTTGCTTTAATTTTTCCGCATCAGGATTGCTCGCCAGCACTTCCAGAACATGGTTCTCATGCCTTTTCATGTAATCGATCATAACATATCCATGACAGGTTTTTTTATAATCTTACCATATATTTAGTAAAGTGTAGATGACTTTTTGATAATCTGCAAACGCGACAAAAGAGATATTTCATTGACAGGGGAAATCATATCTCATATATTCCCGCCGCAAAATATAAAATAATAAACTGACAGATCATGTTTTAGCCATCCCATACGGCATCCAGATCCGGAAAGAAATGCCGTATGAAAATTGTTTTTAATTTTGAAAAATCAACCCTGTATTTTGACAAACCCGTTTCCGTTATAATCTGTTCTTCATTTGAGGATGTTTCACGCGCCTTTGAGAAGATTGAAAAAGCGCTGGCCGAGGGCTTATATGTTGCCGGATTTTTTTCCTATGAACTTGGATACGCTTTTGAAGATGCATTTTCCACATATTCTCTCAACGACTTTCCTCTTATTTACGCGGGATGTTATGAAAAATGTCTGCCGAATATGAATCATTGGGACGTCGCCGGTCATGACTATGAAATAAAAAATGTGCGATTTAACATCTCAAAGGAAAAATATTTTGAGCACATAGATATCATCCGTTCTTATCTGCAATCGGGTGACGTTTATCAAATTACATATTGTTTGAAAATTCTTTTTGACTTTAACGGCAGCACATTTGATTTGTATAAAAAGCTATTCAATGTTCAGCCTGTTCCCTATGCCGCTTTTATCGAAACAGAACAATACAACATGACCTCGCTCTCGCCGGAATTGTTTTTATACAAAAGGGATAACCGCATCATATCAAAACCCATGAAAGGAACGTGGCCGAGGGGCAAAAACGCGTTTGCCGACAAATCTGCCAGACATCAATTTTATCACGATGAAAAAAACAGGGCAGAGAACGTGATGATTACCGATTTACTGCGTAACGATTTAGGCCGTATCGGAACAAATATCAGGGTGCCGCGCCTGTTCGAAATTACGCCTTACAAAAAGCTGTTTCAGATGACCTCAACCGTTGCGGCAAATATTGAGCCGTATATCGGGTTGTATAATTTATTTAAGAGTCTTTTTCCGTCGGGATCCGTGACCGGAGCGCCTAAAATTCGCGCCATGGAAATCATTCATGAACTGGAGAGCGAACCGCGTAACATATACACCGGCGCCATCGGCTATATTAAACCGAATAAAGACTTATTTATGAATATTCCCATACGCAGCGCCTTGATTAACCGATCCAGCGGACAGGGTGAAATGGGTATCGGCGGCGGTATCGTGTGGGATTCAACAGCCGAAGGAGAGTGGGACGAAGGTATTTTGAAAGCCCGTTTTTTTACCGACAGTATTTAATCTGTTTTCTGCCTGACTTCCCCATATTTCATTGACACTTAATATCATTCTTCATATACTCGCAAAACGAAAGATGATTTCCGGTTTTACGGAAAATATTTTTCTCATTCGCACATGCAAGGATACAATTCAGCAATGTATGATTTTGTTGTAGTCGGAGCCGGTTTTTTCGGTGCTGTTTTCGCCCATGAAGCAAAAAAAGTCGGTAAAAAAGTCCTGGTTATCGAAAAACGCGATCACATCGGCGGCAACTGTTACTCCTACGATGATACACAAACCCATATCAACATCCATCAATACGGACCGCATATTTTTCACACGCCGGATAAGACTATCTGGAACTATATAAAGTCCTTCGCTGATTTTAATGATTACCGGCATCGCGTGCTGACGACCGTGGGCGGAAAGATTTATTCCCTGCCGATAAATCTGGCAACCATCAATCAATTCTTTCATCTGAACCTGACGTCCGATGAAGCTACGGAATTTTTAAAATCAAAAACAACTGCCATTTATACTCCCAAAAATCTGGAAGAAAAGGCAATAAGTCTCATCGGCAAGGAACTATATGAAGCATTCGTCAAAGGTTACACCATTAAACAGTGGGGTTGCGACCCCAGAGAACTTCCCGCTGAAGTGATTACCAGACTCCCAGTAAGAACGTCCGCCAATGATTTGTATTACGATGATGATTATCAGGGAATGCCCGTTGACGGGTACACACCTATTTTTGAAAAATTGCTCAAAGGCATTCCCGTGGAGTTGAAAACTGATTTTTTTGAAAAAAGAGATTACTGGCGATCTGTCGCGAAGATGCTTGTTTATTCCGGTCCGATTGATCGCTACTTTAATTACGGTTTCGGAACATTGCGTTGGAGATCCTGCCGATTCGAAATCGAGAAAATGAAAATGGATAATTATCAGAACATCAGCGTGATGAATTATGCCGATCAGGAAGTTTCCTATACCCGTATTATCGAACCCAAACATTTTTACCCGGAACGAGCCCATCTGTCAAAGGAAACGATTATCATCAAAGAATATCCCTGTGATGATCCGGAAGAACCTTATTACCCGGTCAGACTGCAAACGGATCAGGAAATGCTGGCAAAGTATCAAAAGGCGCAGAATCATGAAAAAGGCGTTATCTTCGGCGGCCGTCTTGCCGAGTATAAATATTACGACATGTATCAGGTCATCACCAGAGCGTTACTGCTAGCCGAAACAACATTAGGGATAAATCTTCTGAAAAAAAATTAACAATTCTATTAATCCAAACGACTATTACCTATGCCAACAAATTGATATCATTGGAATATTCTCTTATCTTTTTTCACAAAAATATTCCTTTGACACACACTAGTCTTCTCAATATACTTTCATCATTAACAGGGAGAGGTGCTTTATGGCTGAAAAAACAATTATCCGGTTAGGAAAGACGGTCAAAAGTTTTACGTTACCCGACCAGTCCGGCAAGGAATTTATCCTTTCTACGATGAAGGGACAGCGCGTCCAGTTGTCTTTTCATCCTCTGGCTTGGACGCCGGTCTGTACCCGTCAGATGCAGGCTCTCGAAAAGAACAAAAAGATATTCGACAAGCTCAACACCATCGCTTATGGCATAAGCGTGGACAGCGTTCCCTGCAAAGCGGCGTGGGCCAAGGCTATAAAAATCAAACAGACAAGACTTCTGTCTGATTTCTGGCCTCATGGAGGCGTGGCCAATATCCTCGGTCTCTTTAGAGAAAAAGATGGCATTTCTGAGCGTGCCAATGTAATTATCGACGAGTCGGGTAAGGTTTGTTTTGTGAAGGTTTATCCCATTGCCCAGTTGCCGGACATTAAAGAAATAATCTCTTTCCTGAAAAACGCGTAAGGACATCTTCAATTAACCACCATGAAATATAAATGAGGAGTATTAACAATGATTACACTAATTGCGATATTAAAAGTCAAAGAAGGAAAAATGGAAGAGGCAATCACAGCCCTGAAAGAAATTGTTCCCAAAATCAAAGCAAGCGAACCCGGCTGTCTGGAATATATTCCGCATACGGTCCGCGGCGAAGATAAGACCATTATTATTTATGAGAAATACAGAGACAAGGATGCATTGAAACTGCATTCCGCCAATCTGATGAAAAACATGGAATATCTTTTTCCTCTCCTGGAACCGGGCATGGATGTCAAAACCTGCTACGAGATTATCAGTTAATCTTGTTACAATTCTAGAAAACCGGATTCATATTTAGTACGGAGTAATAATGGATTTTGTAAGGGGTATCAAGGCCCTCAAGGGTGTTAATATACCCAAAATGTTCACAACCATAGCCAAGCTTTTATATTTCCGTCTGACGTGGACCCGGCGAGATTTGGATTACGTGCCGCCGGGGCTGGGACCAAAATTTATCAGTGCCCGCCACGCGGCAAGGATGATTCCTGACGGAGCAACGCTGACCGTCGGCGGATTTACCTCCATTGGACGCGCTTCCATATTTTACTGGACTTTGCGCGACGCGTTCGAAAACGAAGGTCATCCCCGCAACCTGACTGTAATAGGTACGTGTCCGCAGGGCGGCCGCGGCAAAGCGCCCGGAACCATCGAGGAGCTTGAAGCACCGGGAATCATTACCCGTTATATTGTAGGGCATGGAGAAACCGCCAAGGCGCTTTTACAACTGGCCGATGAAGGCCATCTTGAACTCCATACAATGTCCCAGGGAATGCTGGCATTCCTCATCGAGGCTCAGGCAAATGGTATTGGTTCTATTGAGACTCATATCGGACTGGGCACTTTTCTTGACCCGGCTGTAGGCAGTGGTTCTGCCGTATCTCCCGGAGCGCGGGATAGTTTTATCAAAGTCAAAAATGGAAAATTGGAATATCATTTACCCGCTATCGAACGAGCGCTCTTCCTCGCTCCATATGCCGATAAAGAAGGCAATATTTATTTCACGGACGCGGCTCTGATTCTGGATTATCAAGACGCGGCTCAAGCCGCTCGTCAAAACGGCGGCAAGGTCATCGTATCGGTATCCAAAATTATCCCCAGGGATGATTCGCAAATAGCCATAACGACAGACAAGGTCGACGCGATAGTGGTCAATCCACGCAACGAACAGGTGGGCGGCGTGCTGCAAACCAATTGCAAGCCGTATTTCACCGCCTGCTCGTCCGATATCGATCACGAAGCGGTCAAACTTATGAAGGTCATCAACACCTTTATAGAAATCACCCCCTATCGCGGAAAGGTAGTGGATATCATCGCGCGCATGTGCGCTGATACATTTGTCAAGAACACAAAACCGGGAGCGCTGGTGAATATCGGCATAGGCATCGGCGAAGAAGTTGCCCGCATGCTTTATGAATCCGGACTTTATAAGGAAATCACCTTCACGACCGAGGGCGGAGCATACGGTGGTCTTCCGGCGGCAGGTGTCTATTTTGGCGCGGCCATCTCTCCGCAGCGCCTTTTGAAAACGGCGAAGATGTTCCATCTCTACAAAGAGAAGTTGGAAACCACCGTACTTGGATTTCTGCAGGTTGATTCGGCGGGCAATGTCAATGTCTCCCATCGCGGCCCGAAGATGATGAATTTCGTGGGACCGGGCGGATTCACGGATATTGTCGAATACGCGAAGACCATTATCTTTGTAGGCAACTGGATGGACAAAGCCCGGTATCATTTAAAAGACGGGCGTGTCAGTATTAAAAAACCGGGCAAACCCAAGTTTGTCGATAAAGCTGATACGATAACCTTCAATGCACGGGAAGCATTCAAAGCGGGGAAACGTGTTTTTTATGTTACGACCGTCGGTGTCTTCAAATTAACCGAATCTGGCCTTGAACTCATCCAGCGCATGCCCGGCATCGATATACAGAAGGATATCCTGAAAACTTCGAGCGCGAAATTAATCATTCCCAAACACACGGTGCCTTATGTGGCGCCGGAAATCGTCAGTGGAAAAGGCTTCGAACTTAAATTCGAATAACTCGCTTTTCAGCTTTTCAATCCACGCATTTTTCCAAAACGATGAGCGCGTCAACCACTATAGGCTCTGATCCGGCAATAATCACCGGATTGAGATCGATTTCAGAAACTTCCGGAATTTCAACGCCAATGCGGCCGATATTCATCAGCATATCCGTCAATCGTTTCTTGTTTGCCGCTTTCAGGCCACGGGCATCATCCAGAATTTTACGTCCCCTGATTTCATTCATCATGTCCAGCGCGTCTTTACTTTTCAATGGCGCGCGGCGAAATGATATATCTTTCAATATCTCGGTAAAAATTCCGCCAAGGCCAAACATAACACAGGGGCCGAACTGGGCGTCACGGGTCATTCCCATCACCAGTTCCCGCCGGCCTTTAATCATTTCCTGCACCAGAACTCCGCCTTCATAACCTTTCATTCCGGCCATGATTTCGTTGAACGCTTTTTTCGCTTCTTTGAGCGTGCGTATATCAACGTGAATCAATCCCTTTTCCGTCTTGTGGGCAATCTCGGCCGAGCAGCCTTTCATCACCAGCGGATAGCCGATTTTCTTGACGGCTTTTTCCAGATCTTTTTTATCCTTAAGCAGAATTTCCCGGGTGATGGGAATTTCATATGCGGCCAGGACTAATTTTGCCTCGTATTCCGAAAGCGTTTTTTGCCCTTTCTTCAAAGCATTGGCAATAACTTTCACCGCTTTATCTTTATTCATGATTTTTTGCCTCCATAGTAAGTGTTGACATGCGCTATTGCCCGAATAGCGTCATGAAGTTCATCAAAAACCGGTACGCCCCGATCAATGTATTCCTTTCTTGTCATAGCGATCATCTCGACGACATCCGAATCATCCACTCCCCTCTTCGCGTTGGGAAGCACGGCTATAACCGGTTTGCCTGTTTTATCGATAACATCACGTACGGCCTGAGCCAGTTCCTTAAACGGCGTCACCACCGCGACCGGTTTATTAAACATTCCGGCGATCGATTTATAATGATAAAGCAGAGAAACGATGATTTGCAAATCAATTTGTTTATCCTCGGCCGCGGCAAGCATAACTTCTTTGAGCGCCTGCGGGGCAACAAACGGATTGGCGACATCAACCGGATTGATCGCGCTCGAACCCGGCTTGGGTAAAAAATCAGATATGCGATCCTGGAGATCATCTTTCAATGGCGGTATTTCCATACCGTACTTTTCAGCGGTGTCACAGGCAGTAACACCGATGGCTCCGCCTCCGCCGATAACGGACAATCCCGTAAATATTTTGGGTGGCAGGTGCGCAAAAGCGAGACATGCCTGCGCCATTTCTTCCGAATCATAAACCTGAATGGCGTTAACCTGCCTGAGGATTGATTTCCAGATCACACCGCTTCCGCCCATGGAAGCCGTGTGGCTGGCAACGGATCTGGCTCCGGCTCTGGAAAGGCCTGCTTTGTAAACAATAACCGGTTTTTTATCTGCCGCGGCTTTTATTTCTTTAAAAAAAGTCTCTCCATCCTGGATGCCTTCAACATACATGGAAATAACGCGGGTTTCGGGATCATCTTTGAAGTACCGTAAAAGATCCGTTTCACGCAAATCGGCACCGTTGCCGAAACTGACCATTTTGCTGAACTGGATACCCAGCCATTTACCCGCGTGCGCGAAGTCTATGGACATACCGCCGCTTTGCGCCAGAAAGGCAACCGGTCCGCTTTGGCGGGAAAGATCGGGGCCGGGCAGAAGCGTCAAACCGCTTGCCGGACAATAAATGCCGAAACAGTTAGGACCGACAACACGGATTCCCTCTGCGGCAATTTCCTTGATGCGGCGTTCAAGTTCCTTCCCTTCCGGTGTCCCCAGTTCGCTGAAACCGGAGGAAATAATCTCCGCCCCGGCAGCGCCTTTTTTCAGGCAGTCCTTGAGAACATCGGGAACGAATCGGGCAGCCACTGCGATAATGGCAAAATCGATGTTCCCCGGTATTTCCTCAAGGCTTTTAAAAATATTCAGACCATCGATAGTGCCGCCTTTCGGATTGACCGGCAGTATCTCACCTTCAAACCCCATGTTCATAATGGACTTCAATATTCCTGTGCCAAATCCTGCGCCGCCTGCCTCGGCGGAAACACCGATGATCGCAAGCCGGCGGGGATGAAATATTCTTTCATAATCCGTCTCCAGATGAGTCTTTTTGATATGTTTACCGATTTTCTTTGTTTTGCCGGACATCTTAACCTCCATGACCCCCTATTATATCTTGTATACTAAATATTGAAGTGAAACTTATTTTCGAAGATCTTTTAGCATTCTTACGAAAAGCAGTCTCTCTTCCATATTGAATATTGACAGAATTTCCTGATTGAGTTTCGAAGTTTCTTTAAGAAACCTGTCCCGGATTTGACGCGATTTATCCGTCAGAAAGATATTCACGACACGCTTGTCTTCCTTGAAGGCGTTTCTGATAAGCCATCCGTTTTCTTCCATGCGGTCCAGGACGCCTGATAAAGTGGCGCTGTCCAAACCCAGACGTTTTCCAAGTTCACCGGCACAGATGCCTTCTTCATCATACAAAGCATGCAGCACCAGGGCCTGCACAGGTGTCAGGTTATGCGGCAGCAAACGGGATTTGAAAGTCGCGTAAACTTTCTGATTGGCTTTACTGAGTATGAATAAAATTACATCCTGATAATGGATCATTGAACACCCTCACAATTAGTTAGCATACAAGATAAATTAACAAGAAAAGGATGTCAAGAGAATTTTCAGAATGAAAATATGTTAAATATTGTTGGCAATAATTAAAGACTTACTTAAAATCCTGCATGACGGATTCATGGTCGCGAAGCGGTTTTAATGAAATCTCAGTACCTCTTTCCCCCCTCATACTGCAGTCAAAAGGATTATCAAGATCTCTGATGAGAAAAACAATATAGGCTATCAAGAAAGTAACCAGTAATGTAAAAAAGAGTGATGCATAAAAAGGTTCAATTTTCATAATAATCAGACCAACTGCAACCAGAAATCCCATCGCTTCCACGATGGCGTAAGCCGAGCTGATAAAATCTGTGTCTCTGACGGTATCAATTCTTAACAATAATTTTCTGATGTTGTTTTGTTCATTTTTCATTTTTACAATGAAAGGAGCTGGAACACCTTCTTTTTCAACATCAACGAAAAAATCATTCATCATAACGATTTTATTTAACATGGATTTCGTTCTCTCTTTTTTATAAAACCAATCCATCAAAGAATTAACAAAAGATTTTTGAAAATCCAGGAATTCTTTTACCGCTGCGGAATTTTTACCTTTATAGACGGTATAAGTATCATCAAATAATGATTTTAGAGATGCCGTCTGTTCAGACGGAATTTTTTCGCTCTCCTTATAATCGGATAGCACTCCAGTGAGAAGAAACCCTATCAGAAATATGGTGCCGGCTACCAGACTGGTAAAAAGGGCATTTAATTCCATTATCTCGAATCCGAATTTATGGGAGAGAAACTTTAATATCGTTACTAAAACAATGACTGGCATTACTTTGAAGGCTACAGACCTTTTATGCCAAATTCTATTTGTGGATTTTTCGATTATTTTCTGTGCTTTCATAAATAACAAAATTATTATTAATAAATGTTTAATTAAGACGACATTTCTTTTTTCGACGCGGGAACATATAAAGAATAATCATTTGTGTCAATGTGATATTTCCATGTGATTATTTCAAACAGGCGGATGCAAATCACGGCTATTCAAATCTAAGCGCGTCTATCGGATTCATCAGGGAAGCTTTATATGCGGGGTAAAACCCGAAGAAAATTCCCACCACGCCGGAAAAACCAAAGGAGAGTAAAATGGATAAAAGAGAAATCACCGATGGAAATTCAAACACTGAAGACAAAATGACGGAAATGATGCTTCCGATGACTATGCCCGTAACACCGCCGATTAAAGAAAGGGTCAGCGCTTCAATAATAAACTGAATCCGGATATCCCATGTTTTTGCCCCGACAGCCATGCGTATGCCGATCTCCCGGGTTCTTTCCGTAACGGAAACCAGCATGATATTCATGATGCCGATGCCACCGACCAGAAGTGACACGGAGGCAATTGCCGCCAGCAGCATGGTCATAACACCTGCCGTCTGCTCCGCCATTTGCAGCATCTGCGTTAGGTTTCTCACCGTAAAATCTTCTTCCTTTGTCGGACCGATGCGATGTCTCTGGCGCAGCAGATCCGTCACCTGTCGTTCAGCAACGGAAAGATCTTCAGTGCTCCGGGCTTTGACCATAATCGTACGGACCATTCCCGGAATCGTTGTACCGAATATTTTTTTCTGCGCTGTGGTCAGAGGAATGATGATGGTATCATCCTGATCCTGACCACCGAGGGATTGTCCTTTGGACTCGAGAACG
Organism: uncultured Smithella sp.; assembly: GCA_964394185.1. GTDB lineage: Bacteria > Desulfobacterota > Syntrophia > Syntrophales > Smithellaceae > Smithella. Next base: position 27,981 of record CAYMWM010000015.1, on the reverse strand, counting down.
CCGATAACCGTGAAGGGAATCTTTTTTATCCGGATAATCTGACCTACTGGATCCATGCTGCCGAAAAGATTGTCAACAACGGTTTGTCCCAGAAGACATACCTTATTTGCGTTACGAACATCCTGCTCCGTCATGTTTCTCCCTGCCGTCAAACCGCAATCCCTGACCTCCAGAATTCCCGGCGTCGTCCCCTGAATCCCGGTTGACCAGTTCTGGTTGCCAAACACCACCTGAGCAGCGCCATTATGCATGGGCGCCACAACGTATACGGCGGAACATTCCTTTAGAATTGCGTCGGCGTCATCTTTAGTTAAAGTTGACTGGCTGCCTCCGCCCATTCTGATTCCACCCTGTGTGGAACTGCCGGGAACAACGATAATGAGGTTACTGCCGATACTGGAAATTTGTTCGGATATTTTATTTCTTACGCCCGTTCCGACCGCCAGCATGATAATCACAGCGCTGACACCGATGATGATTCCCAGCATGGTAAGAGCTGAACGCATTTTGTTGACCCATAAGGCCCTTAAGGCGATTCGGAGAGTAGAAACAATACTGATCATGCTTTTTTTACCTCCTCATCGCTGATCACATGACCGTCTACAAACCGGATAATCCGTTTACTGAATCCGGCAATATCGGATTCATGCGTGACAAGAATAATCGTCGTTCCGGAATTTTTGTTAAGTCCGACGAGAAGCTCCATGATTTCGACACTTGTTTTCGTATCGAGATTCCCTGTCGGCTCATCCGCCATCAGAATGGGAGCTTCATTGACAAGCGCCCGGGCAATGGCCACCCTCTGCTGTTGGCCGCCGGAAAGCTGATTGGGATGATGGTGATCTCTTCCTTCCAAGCCCAGCATTTTCAGTGCAGCCAGAGATTTTGTCTTTCGCTCTTTAGGCGGAATATGATTATACAGGAGAGGAAGTTCTACGTTTTCCAACGCTGTTGTCCGCGATAGAAGATTAAATCCCTGAAATACAAAACCGATTTTAAGGTTGCGGATTGCCGCCAGGTCGTCGCGCGAAAGACCACTGATTTTTTGGCCGTCCAATAAATACTCACCCGCTGTCGGCTGATCCAAGCAGCCGATGATATTCATGAAGGTGGATTTGCCCGATCCGGAAGGTCCCATAATGGCGACGAATTCCCCCTTTTCAATTTTGACGGACACGTCCTCCAGAGCGTGAACACCCTCATCGCCGACATCATATATTTTTGTAAGCTTCTGTGTTTCTATGAGAGCCATCAGTGCATTAACCTCGGCGGACGAGAACTTTTACTATCTTTTTTTTTACCACTTAGATTATCCGTAACAATGTCCTGACCTTCTTTTATTTCACCGGCGGTTATTTCCGTGTAATTTCCATCACTGAGTCCAACAGTCACTTTGACAGGTTTGGGTTTGCCGTTTTCCAGTATCCAGACTTTCGTTCCCTTCATTCCTTTCATTCCACGTTTATCCTGCGCTCCTTCGTCGACTATCTTTCCATCGGACGGTTTAAAACGCAGAGCCGCATTGGGAATACGCAGGACTTCAGGACGTGTTTCAATGGTAATCGAGACATTGGCTGTCATGCCCGGTTTTAACTTTAATTGGGGATTACTTACCTGAATAACAACATCATAGGTAACGACATTCGATACCGTCGTGGGCGCGTTTCGCACTTCGGATACTTTTCCGGCAAAGATTATATCGGGATAGGCATCAACGGTAAAAGACACTTCCTGCCCAACCCGGACATTGCCGATATCCGCCTCATCGACATTGGTATTAATCTGCATTTTGGTCAGGTCCTGGGCAATGCTGAAAAGAGTCGGCGTCTGAAAACTGGCAGCGACCGTCTGGCCGACGTCCACGCTTCGTGAAATAACCATTCCATTGACCGGAGAAAGAATGTTTGTATATTGGAGGTTTGTTTCGGCAATCTTTAGCGCCGCCTGCGCCTGTTCCACCTGCGCCTCGGTTACTTTCTGTTGGGCCTGGGACGACAGAACATTGGTTTCTGCTGTATCCAAATCACTTTTGGCAATGAAGTTCTGGGCAAAAAGTTCCTTGTTTCTCTGAAACGTTCTCCGGGCATCAAGAGCGGCAACTGCTGCTTTTTCCATGTTTGCTTTGGCTGACAACAGATTGGCTCTGGCCTGATCGACCTGCGCCTGAAAGGTGGAGGAATCTATTTGAGCCAAAAGCTGTCCCTGCTTTACATGTGAATTGTAATCCACGAAAAGCCTCTTGATCGTTCCCGATACCTGCGTTCCCACAGAGACAGTCGTCACAGCATTTACAGTGCCTGTTGCCGTTACCACAGATTTGATTTCACCAAGCGATATTGTCTCCGTTTTATAGGCGCCATTTTTCCCGTTTCCTTTCAGGTAGAAGAATAATCCCGCCGCAATAATCACGACGGCAATTACCGATATCATCATAGTTTTTTTACTCATGGTTTTGCTCCTATGGATTTTTCCAGCACGGCCTGTGCCATTTTATAATTATAAAGTGCCGTATTCAAATTAGCTCTGGCATTATTTAGCGTGATGGTGGCGTCTGCGACTTCAATGGGACTGCCAATGCCTGTCCGGTAACGCCCGGACGCCAAATCATAGTTTTCTTTTGCCTGAAGCACTGTCATTTCAGCCATGGAAATTTGTTCCGCAGTGTCCTGAACATTCAGATAGGCTTGTTCGACCTCCAGGCGGATTGCCTGGCGGGTGGAATCTTCGTTTGCCTTGAGGACATCCAGGTTAGCTTTTGCTTCGTCAACCTGATATTTGGTTGAAAGCCCGCTGAAGAGGGGGAAACTCAGCGTAGCGCCGGCATTCCAGCCGCTGCCAAGGGGAAAGTCTGTTCCCGCATACCCGTATCCGGCGCTGCCCGACAAAGTCGGATAGTAGCCCTTTTTGGCCAGATCAATCGAACTCTCGGCGGCCTGACGTATGGCAATAACGGAATGGAGATCGGGGCGATTTGAATAGGCTGCGTTTAAAACGTCACTTAATTGCATATCGCTCTTTTGGAAAGCCAAATTATCTACGATGGAAAAATCTTCATTTTCCGAAACCCCCATAACATTTTTCAATGTTAGACGAGCGGCACGAATGGCATTTTCAGCCTTCAGAACATTGAGCTTGGCATTGCCGAAATCAACTTCCGCCTTGGTCACATCAATTTTCGGCTTGGTGCCTATACGGAAAAAAGCGTTGGCCTGATCCAGGTGCTGCTGAAACTGTGTCATAGTATCGAAGGCTACGTCCCTGTTCCGCTGAGTCTGAAGAAGGTTGTAATAGGCGTTTTTTACATTCAGGACGATTTGCGCGGCCACATCGTCATAATCAGCCCGGGCGGCGGTGATGCTCAAATCCTGAATCCTGACCCCGATGGATGTTTTGCCGAAATCATAAAGAGTCATTCCGAGATTGACGCTTGTTGAATACTGATTGTATGAATCCTGTGTATCACCCGGAGGGGTTGTTGGGCCGATTCTCTGGTAACCTGCTGATAGATTCAGTTGGGGATAATAATTGGCTTTAGCCTGTCCGATTTTGCTTTCATATGCCCTGACAGTTCCGGCGGAAGCCCTGAGGCTAGGGTGCTTCTCCAGTGCAATCTCAATACATTTTTGTAGATTAAGGATATGACCTTGATCTGGAGAGACAGCAGCCGCGGCAATCACGGAAAACAGAAATAAAAATGCTACAAATCCAATGATTATTTTTTGCATACCTTCACCTGTTGATATTTTAAATCTTTGTATTGCAGAAGACCCTGCAAGGAAATGCGGAAAATATGATCCGTCAATTCTTCAATGTGTCTGGAATCAAAAGAAGTGCCCGGGAAAAGCCTGGAAATAACCGGATGTGAATGACGAAAGTAAAGGCATTGGCCAACGATACTCATGGAACAAAGTAGCGCATTCCTTTCTTTGGCTCCTTTGCCTAAAATGCCAGCCACAATACCTATAAGGATTTGAAAAGAAGGACGAATTGTATCTTCGATAAGGATATCGAAAGCCCATGTTGGTTGCGCAAATTCACGTGCCAGAAGTTTCCCAAACCAGGCGGGTTTACCCTCATCCATCATCCGCAGAAGAAATGACCGGATGAATGCCATAAGTTTTTCTTCAGGACTCTGGGATTTATCAATGCCGAGATCCGGCGGATATGCTTGAAAGGAAGTATCCTGGTAGTGTTTCAGTACAGCCATATACAATCCTTTTTTATCACCGAAATGATAATTGATGGCGGCAATATTGGCGCCGGCCTGTCTGCAAATTTCACGTACAGTTGCTTTGGAATACCCCTCTTCAGCGAATATTTTACCGGCCGCTTCGATAATGGCATTGCGAGTTTTGGAAATATTTTTTTGATCGTTCATATATTATTCAAACATCTGTTTAAAACATTTGTATGAAATTTAATTTCTTTTGTCAAGTCTTTTTTCAATCATAATAATTTACGCTTTACAGTAAAATTATTTTGACACTAAAAATCAATTGTCATATGTTTTGCTCCCTTGAGTGGCAAAAATGTGCTGATATTTTCGAATAATAGAAACGCATCATTCGCAAGCGCAATATCATGCGGAGACAATGACATGAATTTAAAAAAAATCCTGCGATATATTTTAACTCTGGCTGTCGTCATTGTGGCGGTATATTTCTTCTATCTACAATTTAAGAGTAACTCTGATGCAATTAAAACGTTCCATTTCAATGTTAATATTTATTATCTTTTACTATCATTTACTATCGGATGTTTTGCCTTCCTTTTCGGATCAGTCGTGTGGCAGATTTATGTTAACAGTTACCTGCATGAAAAACTGAGTTTTTCTGAAGGTTTTTCTCTTTATTTTACATCCATGATGTTTAAGTATATTCCCGGGAAAATATGGACATATGCGGCGCAGATAGCACTGATGTCATCAAAAGGGATTTCTAATGCAGTATTGATTTATATAAATTTCGCCTGTTTTATTTGTCTGGCTTTTGTTTCAGCGTTTTACGTCTTGTATTACCTTCTAAATATAGGATTATTTTCATGGAAAATTTCCATTCTATTTATTATTTTATTGATTGTCCTCGATGCAATTTTTATCAACTGGAACAACACCATAATAAAATATCTGATAGTTCCGATTAACCGTTTGTTTAATATTGCTATACAACCGATAAAAACGAAGAAGATATTATTGATATATATTCAGATAATTTATTTTTTTGCCTATTTTCTTTTGGGGATATCGATGTATTTTCTTGCCAGAGGACTTAACATGGGAATTCCATTTGCTAATATATTTGCTATGATGGCCGCCATATCCATAGCGGCCATAGCGGGTTATCTGGCTTTTTTCACGATGGGCGGACTTGGCGTTCGTGAAGGAGCTTTGTTTTTCATGTTAAAACAGTTTTCGAACATTGAAACGGCGCTGATTTTACCGATTGCGGGACGTTTAATGGTCGTCATCGGCGAAATCCTTTTTGCGGTGATTGCTATTATCATAGGGATGAGATATGGCTACTTATCCAAAGCCGATGAATACAGACAAAATACAGTTAAAGATTGTAATCGACATTAAATTTAATTAAGAGAAATTAAACATGGGACTCATACAATTATTATTTAAAGATCCGGCGGGTTTCATCATACTATCGTTTCTTCTTTTATATTCAGTAATCTTTCATGAGCTGGCTCACGGCTGGGTAGCTTATAAGATGGGTGATTCAACGGCTAAGTGGATGGGAAGGCTGACACTCAATCCCGTCAAACATTTGGATCTTTTCGGCAGTTTGATGCTGTTGATTATAGGTTTTGGCTGGGCAAAGCCTGTTCCCGTGAATATGGAAAATATTCCCGTCAATAAAAGACGCAAAGGGCTTATTCTGGTTTCAGCGGCAGGTATCACCGCGAACATTATCTTCGCTTTTATTGCATTATTATTATTGAAATTAATTTCTCCCACACCTTCAGGAAAGATCGAAGATGTTCTTTACCTGCTGGCACATATCAACATCATCCTGGCTGCGTTCAATCTGATTCCTATTCCGCCGCTTGACGGCTCCAAGATTCTCATGGGTTTTGCGCCAGCATCAGTAACAAGATTTTTTCATCAAATTGAACCTTATGGATTTTTCATTATTATCGGATTGCTCTTTATTGGCGCATTGAATCCGTTGATAAATTTGTTTCAAAATATAATTAAAGCCATTATCTCTATTTTTTTCGCCTGATAAGTGATAAATGATCCGTGACAAAACCATAATGGCAGAAGGAGGCGTTACTGTAATGACATTTACGGAATTGTTAAACAAAAGAAGATCTATTCGTAATTTTCAGGATAAAGAAGTATCTTTGGATTTAATAAAAGAAATCCTTCAGGAATCCACTCTTGCACCATCGGCCAGCAATTGCCAGCCCTGCCGGTTTATTATTATCAGCAACAGACAAATGATGAAAAAGCTTTCAGATGAAAGCAAAAAAAATATTCTTAAGGATTTTACCGAAAATAAAGCATCAACTAATCCAATATATGCAGAACTGCTCAAAAAAGAAGAATTTAACGTCTTTTACAACGCGCCGTGTCTGATTTACATTGTCGGTCCTGCAAATTTACGGAATTTGTATTATGACTGCGCGCTCGCGGCAAGTTACATTATGTTTTGTGCCGTACAGCGGGGCTTGGGAACCTGTTGGATCAACCTAGGTGCGCACATCAGAGATCCCAAAATAAGAGTTGAAATAGGACTCCCTGATGATTGCCGGATTGTGGCTCCCCTGATTATCGGCTACCCGAAGGATATTCCAGCGGTGTCAGAGCGCCATGCTCCCGATATTCTTAAGATAATTAATTAAAAATGAAATACTCAATACTCAAGAGTATTTCATCCTTCTGACTTCAGCATCATGATTATCCGGAAATATGAAACGGAGAAATCTCTTCAAACAATATAATTAATCATTGACATGAAGCCCTGCTTTTTGAGAAAAGATAACACTATTGTGCTTATATATTATTAGATGGAGGTAATTTAGTAAACAATGAATCTTAAGTCACTTCTCAGAACGTTTTTCGGCTTCATAAATTTCGGCAGCATGATAAAATTTACATTTCACTGGATGTGGTTCAGGCGTAATCGTACATTTTTTATATTTGAAGGCCGCAACTATACTTACGGAGAAGTTTATCAACAAGCCAAGCGCTACGCGCATTTCTTTCTGAGCATCAGGAAAAAGCTGGTGGACAGCGGCAAACTGGCTCCCAACAAACGCCTTTCTTTCGGCATCTATATGGATAATACTCCCGAATTTATTTTTGCGGCGTTTGGCGCGGGCTTAAGTAATTCCATTTTATTTGCCATCAACTCCGGATTTCGCGGTGAAATACTCGCCAAGGTTATGGAACAGGCCGAGACATCATTTCTCATTATCAACGAAAGCACCCTGACAGAAGTGGAAAGCACAATAAATGCATACCCCGTAAAAGGTCTGGAATACGTCTATTTCGTCGGCGACAAGAAAGCCTTTCCATCGAAAGGATTCCTGCCGCTTGAGGATGCAGTTGCAGAATCTCAAAATGTAGCGGTACCGGGTAATTACCGGATAAAGGTGGATAATTTCAGTCCGGTCATTGTTATTTATACTTCGGGAACATCGGGAATGCCCAAGGGCGTACCCTGCACGCATATCAAAATGTTCGGTGCGGGCTTTGTGGTCCAGTCGGCTGTCCATCTCAACAAGAACGACCAGGGTTATATTTCCATGCCTTTATTTCATTCCAACGCCTGGTATATAGGAATCCTGCCGCAGATGATCGTGGGAGGTAGTTTTGTTATGAAACGGCGTTTTTCCGCCAGCGCCTTCGAAGAAGATATGCTTGAGTATGGCGTTACTTTTCTGAATTATGTCGGACAGCCACTTCATTACATCATTGACGCTCTGGAACGCAAATATGGAAGCGGTGAAGCAGTCGAAGCAGCACTTGCAAAGCATCCGCGTAATAAATTCCGCAGCGCATACGGCAATGGCGCGTCGGTTAATGACCGCATTAAACTCAAACGTTATCTGGGAATGGAACATATATATGAAATATACGGTTCTACCGAGGCAGTCATTACGACCGCCAACCGTCCCGGTGACCCCATTGAATCAGTAGGACAAGTGGATTCATCCATAAAAATACTGGATGAAGAGGGCAAAGAATGCGCACCCGGGATTGTGGATGCCAACGGTGCTCTGACAAATTACGATAAAGCCGTAGGAGAAATCTGCCGCGAGGTAGGTGACAACAATATCCGGTTTGAAGGCTATTTTGGAAACGCGGGAGCCACCAATCAAAAATTCCGTAATGGATGGTACCATTCAGGCGATTTAGGCCACATCAGAATTGTAAACAGCAAGCGATACATGTTTTTCAACGGCCGCACCGATGACTGGATTCGCAAGGATGGAGAAAATTTCTCGGCGGAAAATGTTCTTAATTTTGCGCAGAAAGTTCCCTGTGTGGATTGCGCAATTGCCTATGGCGCACCCTGCGAGGTCTCCGATGAAAAAGTTATGGTAACCGTCCAGCTCAAGGAAGGAGCCGCGTTTAACCCTGACGACGTTTACGCGTGGTTTACCAAACAGCAAAAGGAAGGCGGCATGGACCCCAAGTGGATGCCCGATTACATACGTGTTATTGACAAGTTTCCTGTAACCGATACCCAGAAAATTATCGTGCGTCCTTTCAAGCGGGAAAATTTTAATCTGGAGCGTGATCCTTCCATGAAGATTTATTTTAGAAAACGAGGTGATAACACCTTTCGCCTGCTCACGCCCGACGAATATAATAAAATCAAAGAGGACTTTAAAACCAATGGCCGCGACGCTGTTTTAGCCTCTTATTGACAATGCTGAATGTTTAGGTATAAAATTTAAAAAGTAGTTCTGATTTAAAAGTCAGGTAGTAGGCTGGATTTTTTTAAAGAGAAGGAGGATAAAATGTTAAAAAGGACGTTTATTGCGATTGTTCTTTTATTATTTGGTTTTTCTTTATGCGCGGCTGCCGATTTGATTAAGCTTCCGGCTCCTCAACTGGATACCGGTAAAAATTTAATGCGTGTTTTCAAGGAAAGAAAGTCTTCGCGATCGTTTGTTGCTAATAAAAAATTGCCCGTAAACGTACTTGCCAATATGCTCTGGGCTGCCTGCGGCATCAACCGGCCGGAAGCTGGAAAGCGTACTGCTCCCTCAGCAATGAACCGTCAACAGATTGATGTTTATGTAGCGCTTCCCGAAGGACTTTTTTTATATGAAGCAAAAGGTCACGTTTTAAAACCCGTCATCAATCAGGATATACGGGCGCTGACCGGTAAACAGTCCTTTGTCGCTGAAGCGCCTGTCACATTAATCTATGTCGCTGATTATAAAAAGATGGGGAACATACCTGATGAGGAGAAAAATTTCTACGCAGCCACTGATACCGGTTTCATTAGTGAAAACGTTTACCTGTTTTGCGCTTCGGAAGGCTTGGCCACAGTTGTCAGGGGCTCTATTGACAAAGAACCTCTTGCTAAAGCCATGAAATTAACCGATAATCAAAAAATGATTTTGGTACAGTCTGTCGGTTATCCGAAAGAATAGTATGATCTATTAATGAGATGATTTTATAAGATTACTTTTATCGCCCTGTGAGATTTAAGTGATTCATAAATTATTTGACGATGAGATTCGCTTTCCACAAGCACTTCGACATTCAGACAATGATATTTGGCATTCTGGCTTTGGCGGGAAAGCGTTATAGAATAGTTGCGATCCTGAATAATTTCTGAAACAGCGGATTTCATTTCATTGGGTTCAATGCCAATAATTTTATAAATCCAGGGGCAGGGATATGCCAACTGAATATTTCGTCTGTAATTATCGACCATGTCAGAACCTAATAGACTATTGTTTAGGCATTTAATATTTTAGAGATATTTATCAGAAAAACCAAATAAAGTCAAGTGGTTTGAAATTTTTATTGCTCGACCATTCACGTTATTCCCAACCCTTCCGGTTCTTCGTCTATCGGTAAAAGTCCAACAAATGGTTTTGACAGGAAATGGAAAATCCTGTAAAAAACAAATCGAAGTAATGTTAAAAAGATTAAAAGAAAAACCATTAATACATTAAACTTATATTGTTGTCGGACTAACATTTGGCAACATAATTTCATTAAAAGGAGGATAATGATTATGAAAAAAATTTTATTTTTTGCATGTGCGTTCCTTTTTATGGCGATGGTTGCGTTTGCCGCCGGGCCAAAAACTTATCAGGTTACGGGTCCCGTTTTGGAAATTAAGGGCGATGTTATTGTCGTAGAAAAAAGCAGCTCTGAGAAATGGGAAGTTACCCGCGATGCAGCAACAAAGGTCACGGGAGATTTAAAAGTTGGTTCAAAAGTCACAATAGAATACACGATGACAGCAAAGAAAGTAGAAGTAAAAGAAGCCAAAAAAACTGAATCTAAAAAAACAGAGACTAAAAAGAAATAATTAAGTAAAGTTGATTTAATGAAATCCGATTGCTTCAGCTCTGAGAGCTTAATCAATCGGATTTCCTATAAAGCAGAAATATCAATAGAACAGACGCTATAATAAGTATAAAATGATTTTCCCGTTTTTCATTACCCATCAACAATTCACCTTTTTTTGAAGACTGGCAATCAATAATCAGCATATTTTCCCTAAAATCGGATGTCTCCCGGCGGCCATTTGTACGATAAGACTTCCCATCTGGGCATAGCTTATGCCATCCACTTCCGCGGCGCAGGCCATGCTGGCGTCAGAACTGATATCTGCATTGGGGTTTACATCCAGAACATAAAAAACCCCGTCCCGCAGCCGGATATCCATCCGGGCGTAATCTCTGCATTGGGTAGCCCGGTAGGCATCAGAACAGATCTTCTCCATTGTTTTTTTCTCATCATTTGTAAGAGGAGCAGGCAGGAGGGTTTTAATTTCTTCATAATGCTGAGAGCCGGGAATAAATTTCGCATCATAAGTACAGAGCCTGTCCCTGACATTGCCAAAACAGGAAAAATCCATTTCTGCCGCTGGAAAAACAGTCAAGTTTTCATTGCCCAAAACGGCAACGTGAAACTCTCGTCCGTCAATAAAATCCTCAACGAGCGCCGGTTGGGAATATTTATTAAGAATAAATGATATGCGATTTTTCAGATCCATTTGATTCATAACTACGGAGTCAGGTGTAATACCAGCAGAGCAATGTTCATTTTGCGGTTTGACAATCGCCGGGAATGTATTCCATCCCTCTGCGTTCGCAATATCAAAAATTTGCCATGCAGGAGTCGGAATTGACGCATTATCCAGAATAGCTTTTACACGCTTTTTATCCTGCGCCAGCAGAAGCGCTTCTGAATCAGCTCCTGTAAAGGCGTAGCCTAAAGTTTCCAGATTTTTCGCCACAAGCCATTCGCTGTGTTCCACACCCGGAAGTCCTTCGCACCAATTGAAAATTATATATTTATCGGGATCAAATGGCTTAAGACGAGCGGCAATATTATCATCTTCAATCGCAACGGGAAATGTCGGATAACCTGTTTTTTGCAGGGCATCGCCAAGTTCATTTGACTGCCTGATCACTTCGTCTTTTTCCTTTCTCGTCCATTCACGATTAACATTATAAAGCAAAACTACCGGAATTGTTATAGGAGTGTCTTTTTCTGTCACTGTTATATCCCCACTATTGAATTTTCAGCCTAACATTATTAAGTGTAATTTTTAAATAAACTGTTTTAGAGTGAAAAGATTGTAATGAAGCGATGAAAGGATGTCAATAAATATCAAGGCACACCAAAACCACGACCGGACTAAGCAATTTTATCGTAATGTTTTACCGGCTTTGGAGGTATTTATTTGCTATTCTTGATTGACGTAGCCTTCGCTGTCGAGTCTATAAGTTGTCTTTCCTCTGGGATGCTTGAACGCGGCGTTGCAGAACACAGGAAATTCAGCCCACCATGGTACGTAAACAAAAAATCCGTCAATCGGTTTCATCCCTCCGTATCCAGGAGGTAATTTATCGTTTATATACCATTCTATATCCTGCCCCTCCATCGTACTGTTGACGCATTCTTTATAATAATTTCTTGCATCGGATTTAGCGGTTGCGTCATAACCCCGCTGCTGGTAACGAATAAACTGAGGAATGGCAACCGAGGCAAGAATACCAATTATAACTACAACTACCAGTAACTCTATCAGCGTCAAACCGTTATTGTACCCGAGGATTGTCCACCTTTTGCTTTCCGCCTGGTGATCTTTGGGCTCTCTCATAAAAAAATCCAGTGAATTTCAAGTGGTTTCTTTATAGGGCTGTTGTGTCACCTTGGCTATCGAGTATGTAGGTAGTTCCTCCATTAGGATGTCTGAATTGCGCATTACATATGACAGAATCTTCAGCTGGCTCCCAAGGTATATATACACAAAATCCAGCTACCGGCTTCATGCCATGATAATTAGGAGGCAATTTGTCGTCCATACTCCACTCAATATCCGGCGAATCCAAAGCACTGCTAACAAATTCTCTATAATAATCTCTTGCATCGGCTTTGGCAATAGCATCTCGGCCTCTGGTCTGGTAGCGCATAAACTGAGGAACGGCAATGGCGGCAATAACGCCTATAATTATAATTGCCACAAGTAATTCAATAAGAGTAAAGCCCTTATCACTCTTGAGGATTACCCGGCGATTACTTCCCTCCTGATAATTTTTTTTATCTCTCATAATGATAACTCCTGAATTGCAACCTATTAATGTATTTCGGACCTAATAAGACACCTAATTAAATAAGCAATTTATATGCCACGCATAACACTCATATTCATATGTTTAAACAAAATTAATTAAATATTAAAAATCAATGACTTTTTTTAAAAAAAATTTCCAACAATAGATACTTTCAACCTCATATAAAAGAAAAAAGTTTGTTTTTGACCATTATATCGTGAATTTCACCTGTCGATCATATCAATTACAATCACAATAAGAACAAACAATGCCGGTTTTTATAAGAATTTTAATGTTTAATTATAAGTAATTACATATGTCATGTCAAGAAAATCTTGTTAAGATCTTGTTTATAAAAATGAGGAATGTATTGCCAAATATGGCAATACAGAAATATGCCCATATTTATAAATAAGAAAGCGGATATGCTAAATTGAGTTGCCACAAATCTATTATCAATCAGGTGAAACCTCTGTACAAACCACTTGGCTGTTAAAATATAGAAGCATCTACCTCAATCAAGGGCAATAGCCCTTACTTTTAGCAAGATCTTTCAATTGACAGTCTCCCAATTCACATGCTTTTTGCGCATTGCTGCAACCCAGACTTCTCTTTTCCTGGAATAAATAAATATTAGCCAGGTTTTTATAAGCCTCTATACATTTGGGATTAAAACGAATGGCCTTGTTAAAATCTTCTATAGCTTTGTTATATTGTCCCGGATCTTTAATATAAACACACCCTCTGTTATAGTAGGCCAAAGAAAAATCCGGTTTAAGACTTATGGCTTTGTTGTAGTCTTCTGTCGCACTTTTATAATTGCCCAGATGATAGTATGCAAGTCCCCTTTTATTGTAGTATGAAGCGCTATTCTGCTTTAGTTTAATGGCATTGTTCAAATATTCAAGGGCTTTTACCGGATCAGAATATCCTTTGCCGTTCCACAATGCCTGTTCCTTAGTAATCCAATTCGCCGCCGATTCTTCCTGTCGAGTAACCGAATTTACTGCAGTTTCTTCATTGCTATCTATTAAATCAGCTGCCGTTTCTTTATTTTCAGGACCGCACAATCCTTTGCCCTTAGCCAATGTCCATACCTTACAATCGCCCAGAGTACATGCTTTTTGCGCATCACGGCAGCCTAGACTGTTTTTGCCTTGTGTAAAATAAAGATTGGCACGATTTTTATGGGCAGCAGCATAATCGGCCTGAAGTTTAATAGCCATGCTGTAATCTTCAATTGCATTCTCGTTCTGACCAAGCATAAAATAAGCAGCGCCTCTATTGCTTAAAATGTAAGCAAAATCAGGCTGAAGCTTCAGAGCCTCATTATAATCCTCAATGGCCTGCTGATACTTTTTCAGTGAATGAAGGGACATACCTCTGTTGTTGTAGGCAGAGGCGTATCTGGGCTTAAGTTCCAATGCCTTACTATAACTTTCTATGGCTTGATCATTCTTTTTGAGCTTATCATAAGCCAATCCTCTGTTATTATAGGCCTCGGCTAAACCGGGATATAAACTGATGGCCTTGTTACAATATTCAATAGCCTCTTCGCTTCTTCCCTGATTAAAGAGAGCATGACAGAAATTATTGTTGGGTCTTGCTTTATTGGGAGATTTTTCTGCACAATCGGCCCATAAGGTATAATCATTTTTCCATATTTTATTACGTTGATAGGTTAATACCGTATTGACAGCGGCAATAATCAGAAGAATAATCACCGCAATTTTAAAATACTTTCCCTTCGAAAAATAAAAGGATGCGCTTGTCAATGCCAGAAAGAAACCAAAACCGGGTAGATAGGTACGATGTTCGAAAATAACGTTCTGAGAAATAGGCAGGATGCTTGATTCTACAGACATGGTCAGGAAGAACCAGAATATGGCAAAAGCAATTAACCGGTATTTTCTGAACAAAAGAATACCCGCCGTAAAAATACCAAGCAACATCGATAAACTTAAAATCGTCTTCAACTGAAAGAAGCTTGTGGATAAACGATAATCATAATCCAGATTCTGATGAATGGGTAAAACGAACAAACGAAGATACGTAAGGATGACGCTGAATTGGGTTAGGAAATATTCCTTCATCGTAATGGGATAAGAATATCCCTGATTAGGAGGCACTATACGGAAAAATACTTGTTTCAATGAATAATTGTTTAAAGCCCAGAATATAAATACTAGAAAAATAACAAAAAGAATGATGAATCCTTTGTTTTTGATTTCCAGTTTCCATGAATCGGTTTTAAAAAAACAGAAATGGTATAAAAGGATGGCAACAGGCAATGTGTAGACGATTTCCTTGGTCAGAATGCCCAAAACCGCGCTGATAAGGGAACAGCCATATAATAACCAGGGGGTATTTTTATTTCCCTGCCAGAGCTTTCCCTGAACAAAAAGGCCTAAAGATAAAAGATAAAACAATGTTGCCAGCGAAGCAAAGCGTTGAGCCAGGTATGTTACTGATTGAGTAGCCAGAGGATGGGTTACAAACAAAATGCCTGTCAAGAAAGCAATTACGACCTTGTGTTTGCTGATTTCCGAATCCCTCATCACGGGAGTGGATAGCGTCATCCAGACCAACCACCAAACCAGAAAAGCGTTGAACAAGTGAATGCTCAAATTAACAAAATGGTATCCCCAGACATCCAGCTTGTGGACGCTATAATTAAGGAAGAATGTCACTATGCCGACGGGACGATGGGGATAAGCATTAAACCAGTCATGAATACTGGCGGACGTAGCTGTCGTTTTACTGTTAATTATTTGTTTATCGTCAAAATGAAATGAACAGTCAAACGAATTGGAATAAGCAATAATACCGGCAATAAAAATTGCCAAAATCAACAGATAATTGAAGGTCTTGTTTGTATTATATTCTTTTTTTTCCAGATTGGCAGATTGGCCGGGTTGTTGAGTGTTGGTATTTTCCTGTTTGTTTTCTCGATTTTCTTGATTAGTTTTTTTCTGTTTCATGACTTTTTGAATCACCTTTTTTTATTTTAGGGAATAATTCAAACTAAAATACTCTATAAGATTGACCAGTTCCTCAATAAACTTAACAGCATGTTTATCAGGGCGGGAGTATAGGAAAAGCCCTATAGTGTGTCAAGGGAATCTTATTCGTTATATTTGAAATGTAACGCAACCAATTTTATCGAAAAAATCAGCGATATTTATCTTTTTTTACAAATCGGTTCAAAGGATATCTTTGAACCACCTGCAAGCAAAAGATAATATATGTAAAGGCATTTCCTAACTTCAATCTTGTTTTACCTAAATCATTTAGGTCGAACTAAAAATATTCAAACCAAAAAAACAGGAATTAACTCGAAAATGCTTTACACAGCATGTAATTTTATAAGAAAAGATGCGCCCTTGACGTCGGGCATAAGGTCTATTGTTCCACCATGAGCCTCAACAAGCGATCTGATAATAGTTAAACCAAGTCCACTACCGCCCCGATCGCGCGCTGTTGTAAAAAACGGCCGGAATATCCTTGAGGCATTTGCTTCGGATATTCCTTTACCATCATCACTGATCAATATGCTTATTTGCTTTTGTTCACCGGAAATCCCTTCCGTAATATGAATAAGAACATTACAACCTTCACTGTTATGAAGTAATGCGTTATCCAAGAGGTTGCAAAGGATGGATCTGAATATCTCGGGAGACATATTGATTTTTTCAATCTGATTATTAATATTTACCTGAATTTTCAGTTTCTTATCCGAGTAACTTTTAATGATCTGTTCGAGGAGCGGCCTTATGGCGGTAACTTCACCGTCATGCCGATAGACCTCGGCGCGGGCCAGTTCTAACAATCTTTTAACCAATAGATCAAGATAATAAACCTCATTGTCAATGATGTTAAGAAAGTTTTCTCTCTCCTCTTTGCTCATTTCATTATAATGATCTTTCAGAATCTCGATGGCACCGCGAAGAGAAGTCAAAGGTGTTTTGAATTCATGCGAAACATTTGCAGCAAAAGTCTTTATATACTCTCCCCGCTGCTCCAGTGTTACAGACATTTGTGCTATAGCATTAGAAAGTTGTGCTATCTCCTCAATCGCCGGATTTTTAATTGGTTTTTGGCCTTCTTTATCTCCTAGTTTAATTTGATCAACTTGATGAATCAACGCTTTAACGGGGCGCCGGATGTAGTATGTCGCAAGTATTGTCATGAGCAGAACAGCACCAATAATAATAAGACTGCCCTTAAATAACTGGATACGTGAAGCATAAAGTGCTTTGGTAACATCAAGCGGTGTTCGGGATGTAACAACAGCGCCGATAACCTGATCTTCAATAATAATTGGAAAAGTGACAAAAACACGTAGTTTCGTGCCACGGCTTATTGATTCCAGCGAAGGTTTCGGAGAATCACTATTACGTTTGCGAAGCAGACTGTTTGGTTTTCCCTGCAGGGCCAGGGCGATCTCCTGTCTTGACACAAGTGAGAGATCCATATCCTCACCGCTACTGGCAACAACAATGCCCTGATAATCTACGATCCGTATTCCGGAAAGATTAGTTTTTTTTGCTTCCATGATGATGGGCATTAATTTCTCTCCAGCTTTTTTAGATACCGGTTCCGGCTGAACGTCTGATCTTACAGGCATATCGGCCGGTGGATAGATCTGTGATTTGGACAAATCAAGTTCAGGAAATATCGGAGTCAGGCCATCGGGACCTTCTATGACCGGTGACGGTTCAAAAGATATATCATTCCCTTTAATTTCAGGATATCTGCCCTTTGATTTTTTCATTTCATCGAGCATTTCCTTATATTCTTTCTTATAATAAGCCACCATAAGGGCAGTCTGGCTTATAAGCTCCGATTCTGTTTGTTTGATCATTTCATTTTCATAAAGGTGTAAAGCAGCGATTCCTCCCAATGGAAGAAAGAGGATAATGAGGCTCAAAATCAGCAGAATGGTTCGTAATCTTGGTCGAGATGCCATCTATAAACCTGTCGTCAGGAAGAAAGCTTGTAACCGATTCCGTGTACGGTCTCTATTGGATTTCCACCGACTGCGCTGAATTTATCACGAAGGTTCCTGACGTGACTGTCAATGGTCCGATCACTGACAATATTGTCCGATTCGTATGCGCGCGCCATGAGTTCGTCACGGGTATACACTTTACCGGGATGCGCGATGATGGTTCTCAAAAGACCGAATTCCGTCGCAGTCAGAATTACCTCCTTGCCACGCCAAAAGGCCCTGTATCCATCCAGGTCAAGTTTGAGATGTCCATGTTCAATCATTTGATTATTTTCGTTCGAATAATAAACGGGATCCGTTGTGCCTGGTAGTGTAGCGCTTCGTCTTAGAACGGCTTTGACCCGGGCGACCAGTTCACGCGGGCTGAATGGTTTGGTTACGTAGTCATCGCCGCCAAGTTCAAGACCGATAATTCTGTCAATCTCGTCATCCTTGGATGAAAGAAAAATAATGGGAACTTTTGATTCTGTACGAATTTTTGTACAGACATCTGTTCCATCCATTTCAGGCATTAATATATCCAGAACCACAAGGTCCGGTTTTTCGTTTTTGAATATCTCAAGCGCCTGTTGCCCATCTTTTGCCAGCCTGACATCATAACCGGCTTTTCTCATGGCGAAACCGGTTACCTGAAGAATGTTTGGATCGTCATCGGCGATCAGAATTATTTTGTTTTTTTCCATAGCTGCATGATTGAGGGAAAACGACTTATTGTATTATGCAAAAAATACAACAATCGGAGCAATATTGCAATGGTTGATCAACAGAATCATTATTTTAAACGAAGACTCTGCACATATTTTGCACAAATTATCCTTTATCTTTTCATGATGTCTTCATAACGAATGCAAATTATTCCTCTATATATGTCACCAAATAAAATTCAAGTTACAAAATTATAACAGGAAAGAAGGAGGAAAAACATATGCAAAGCGCGAGTCCCCTGGCAAAGATCGGCAATTCCGTTATGACAAAATTGTTGATGATTGGTTTATTAGTGTTGGTACTTTTGATTCCTCTTGGAATGATTAAAGGTGTTATCATTGAAAGAGCACAGCGAAAACAAGGAGCCATTGAAGAGGTTAGCAAGAAATGGGGCTGTGGACAATCCATAGCAGGACCCATTTTGTCGGTCCCGTATAATGTCTATCAGGTAAATGACAAAGGCATTAAGACCGTGAGGATTGAGCACGCACATTTTTTGCCTGAGGATTTATCAATTAAAGGTATCGTCCAACCCTATGTCAGATATCGGGGAATATATGAGGTTGTTTTATATAGCAGCGAATTACAGATATCGGCAATTTTTCATAAAATAAGATTCAAGGAACTTGGGATTGACGAGAATGATGTCCTTTGGGATAGAGCGTTTGTGTCAGTGGGTATCCCGGATTTAAAAGGTTTAAAGAAAAACAATGTTATGACATGGGATAAGAACGTCTATCCCCTGAATTCGGGCATAGAAAGTGTCGCATTTATGGACTCGGGTATCAGCACACGTGTGCCGATATCCAATAATCAGGAACAATATTCTTTCAGCATGAATATCAATATTAATGGCAGCGATCAATTAGCCTTCTTCCCATTGGGTAAAGTTACAACCGTACAATTATCATCGCAATGGAGAAGTCCAAGCTTTACAGGTTCCTTTCTGCCGGATGAACGGATTGTGAATGATAATGGTTTTACGGCAAAATGGAACATTCTGAACCTTAACAGAAATTATCCCCAACAGTGGGTTGGAGAGAACGAAGAAGTTTCTGAATCGTCTTTTGGCGTCAAATTATTTTATCCTGTTGACGAATACCAAAAATCAGAACGGTCCGTAAAATATGCCATCCTGTTTATCGTATTGACATTCATTTCTTTTTTCCTGACTGAAGTCATCAATAAGAACAAATTGCATCCGATCCAATATTTGTTAATCGGATTTGCCATATGCATATTTTACATATTACTGCTTTCGATATCCGAACATACAAGTTTTGGGCTGGCGTATCTCATTTCTTGTACGGTGTCCATTTTCCTAGTCACATTCTACACAAAGAGTATCTTAAAAAGCCTGCCCATGGCTTTGACAATTGGTGGTTTGCTGATATTCCTGTATAGCTTTCTATATGTGACACTACAGATAGAAGACTACGCACTGCTTATCGGTAGTGTTGGACTTTGCATAGTGCTTGGCATTGTCATGTATCTAACAAGAAGAATAGACTGGTATGCTTTTTCACCTGAAATATCAGACAACAGTCAAAAGCATGAAGATAAAATATGCTAATAACCATTAAGTTTATGAAGAAAAAAGTGGCGTGCCTGATTATCCTTGTAATTGCGGTTACCGGTTATTTATTGCCTGAACATATGAATATTCCAGTTGAACAGGCAACTCAAGCAGACTGGAACCATAATACCTTTTGGCATCCTTGGGGAAAATCGCGTGTTCATAAAGGAATAGACATTTTTGCCAAGGAAGGCACTCCCGTTATAACTTCATGTTTTGGTATTGTCATTTATGCAGGATATCTCTCCGACGGAGGCAATGTCGTATTCGTATTGGGTCCCAAGTGGCGTTCCCATTACTATGCGCACCTGAAGACGATAGAAGTAAGAATCGGTGATATGATTTCAGCAAAACAAGAAATTGGTACCGTCGGAAAGACAGGCAATGCGGCGGGGAAACCGCCGCATTTGCACTATTCTATCTTGAGTATAATACCCGATATTCACAATTTTGAATTTGACAGATATGGTTTTGTAAAAATGTTTTATGTAAATCCACATGAAATGCTTGTTAAGAAATAGATATTTCGGATTTTGACAAGACATTTCTTATAGATGATTGTGATGACTTACATGTCAAAATAATTTTAGTCATAAAATTACCGTCAGTCTTTTTGTTTATTTTCATAAAAATACCTATGGAAACAATTCGGTATAAACTTCAATCTTGTTTTACCCATCAATATCTGTTAATTCATAACGCAAGAGAGGTCATATGGAAGAAATTCTCACGGTTTCACAACTTAATAATAATATTAAATTTCTCCTTGAAGAATCATTTGATTCCATTTGGGTGGAAGGTGAGGTTTCCAATCTGCGGCGTCCGCAGTCCGGTCATGTTTATTTCACCCTCAAGGATGATAAAAGCCAGATCAGAGCCGTCTTTTTCCGTCCGTTTGGAACATCAGTGCGGCGGAATAATTTTGAGCTGGAGGAAGGCTTGAAAGTTCTATGCCGCGCGCGCCTGAACATCTATCTGCCACGCGGCGAATATCAGCTTGTGGTGGAATCGGTTGAACCGCTGGGTGTGGGCGCTCTGCAAAAAGCTTTTGAGCAGCTCAAAGCCAAACTTTTTGCGGAAGGATTATTTGACGAACGATATAAAAAGCTTCTTCCGTTTATTCCCGAAAAAATCGGCGTCATCACTTCACCCACAGGAGCGGTAATCAGAGATATTCTCAATATCACAAAACGGCGTTTTCCCACGATTGATATATTAATCGCACCCGTACGCGTGCAGGGAAGTGAAGCGGCGGCTGAAATCATTCAGGCGTTGCGTCATTTGCATGCCTATGGCGATGTTGATGTCATCATCATTGCCCGCGGCGGCGGTTCACTGGAAGACATCGCCCCTTTCAATGACGAGGCTCTGGCGCGGGAAATTTTCCGTTCATCCATACCCATTGTATCCGCCGTCGGCCACGAAACGGATTTCACGATTTGCGATTTTGTGGCAGATATGCGCGCACCGACCCCCTCCGCCGCAGCGGAACTGATTACCCCGGAGCGCCTGGAATTGATATCAAAAATCAATACGCTTAAGCAGAGAATGATATCCGGTTTTTACCGCCACCTGGAAAATCATCAAGACCTGCTTGCCGGATTGAAGGAAAGGCTCAAAGACCCGCGCCGGTTTGTCGTTAATTTGAAAATAAGCGTGGATGATCTAAAAGAGCGGTTGATAACGGCTGTCCATTATAAAAAGCAAATTCTGCGCAATGAAATGAGGCAGCTGGATTTGAGACTTTGTCACCAGAGTCCGGCGATAAAAATCAGGGAAAGAAAAATTTTATTAAATAATATTCAAAAGGATTTGTTGAACAATTTTTCCTGCCGCCTGACAGCCATGAAAGAAAGGCTGCAAAAAGATTCAGCCGTTTTGGAATCATTGAGTCCCCTGGCGGTGCTGCAAAGAGGTTACAGCATTACAAGCCTGCTCGCCAGTGGCGCCATTATCAGGCAGACGGACGATTTGAAAACGGGCGATGATG
This sequence comes from uncultured Smithella sp., assembly GCA_964394185.1. Taxonomy (GTDB): domain Bacteria; phylum Desulfobacterota; class Syntrophia; order Syntrophales; family Smithellaceae; genus Smithella. Next base: position 5,928 of record CAYMWM010000015.1, on the reverse strand, counting down.
TCAATGTCCGCTTGGCAAGAGGCAATTTTAACGCTAGAATAGAAAAAATATTTCAGGGGTAATTATGGCAAAAGAAAAATTTGAAGACGCTTTGGAGAAGCTCGAGGATATCGTGAGGAAAATGGAGTCGGGTGACATGCCTCTGGATGAAGCCTTGAAATCCTTCGAGGAAGGAATAAAAATTATTCGCTTTTGCTCGTCGAAACTGGAAGAAACAGAGCGGCGCGTCGAAATGCTGCTGGAAAAGGAAAATTCATTGCAGGTAAAACGTTTTCAGGGGGAAGACAGTGATTCAGGATGATGATTTATTCTTAAAAGCTTACCTGGAGGACAGACAGGGAATCGTGGAGGAAGCTCTGCAGCGTTATCTTCCGGAGGAAAGCATACCGCCTGAAATATTCAAGGCCGTTCGTTACAGCGTTTTTAACGGAGGGAAGCGTATCCGGCCGATTCTCTGCCTGGCGGCGGCGGAAGCCGTTGGCGGCGATCTGGCTCCGGCTATCCCGGTTGCCTGTGCTCTGGAATTAATTCATACCTACTCTCTGATTCATGATGATCTGCCGTCCATGGATAATGATGATTTCCGGCGCGGCAAGCCCACCTGCCACAAGGTTTTCGGAGAGAACATCGCCATCCTTGCCGGCGACGCGCTCTTGACGGAAGCTTTCGCGCTGTTATCCCGCGCGGAAAAGGTTATGTCTTCAGCGGAAAGGCGTCTGGCCATCATACAGGAAATCGCCAGTGCCGCAGGAATATTCGGCATGGTGGGCGGTCAGGCTCTGGATGTCCTTTCGGAAAAAACCGGCGCTGATGAAAACACTCTCATGGAAATTCACCGGCGCAAAACCGGCGCGATGATCGTTGCCGCGGTAAAATCAGGAGCAATTATTTCCAATGCCGGGAAGGATAAAATTCAGGCTCTGATGGAATACGGAATCCATGCGGGACAGGCGTTCCAAATAGCAGATGACATCCTGAATGTCGAAGGCGATCGTGAATTGATGGGTAAGGAGACCGGCAGTGATGCCGCGCATAATAAACTTACGTACCCTTCATTATTGGGAATGGAAAGAACGAAAGCAAAATTAAACGAACACATTGAGGCGGCCATAGCCAGCCTGTCTTGTTTTGACGACAGAGCCATGCCGCTTGTTGTCATCGCCCGTTATATAAAAGAAAGAAAATCGTAGGCGAAGTCCGGTACCGGAAGGAATATCATTTTGGTTAAGCAGTTGGAAACAGTCGATTACAGTGTTCTGAAAAAAGTGGAATTCCCTGCAGATATCCGCAAGCTCAACTTTGCCGAGCTCAATACACTGGCCGGGGAAATAAGAGACTTGATTATAAACACGGTATCCTCCACTGGCGGACATCTGGCTTCATCTCTGGGAACCGTGGAATTAACACTGGCTCTCCATTATGTTTTCAACACCCCGCAGGATAAAATTATCTGGGATGTCGGCCATCAGTCCTATTCTCATAAAATCATTACCGGACGCAAAAAAGATTTTGCTGGTTTGCGCAGACAGCACGGCATCAGCGGATTCCCCCGCAGGGAAGAAAGTCCTTATGATGTTTTTAATGTCGGACACAGTGGAACGTCCATTTCCGCCGCCGCTGGATTTACCGAAGCCGCTTGTTTAAAGAAAGATAAAAAGAAAATTATCGCAGTCATCGGTGACGGTTCCATGACCACAGGAATGGCATTTGAAGGCTTGAACTGGTCGGGAGACCGCAAGAAAAATATGATTATCGTTTTAAACGACAACGAAATGTCCATTTCGACAAACGTCGGCGCGATGTCTTCCTACTTAAGCCGGGTGATGACCGGCCATACCATAACAACTCTGAAAGCGGATATTAAAAATTTTCTCAACAGCATCCCCGGAGTCGGCGGCAATATGATTAAATTTGTCCGGCAGATAGAGGAAATTTTAAAAACGCTGATGGTTCCCGGAGCGCTTTTTGAAGAAATGGGGTTCACTTATGTCGGACCGCTGGAAGGACATAATTTAAAATACCTTGTCAGAAATTTCGAGAATATCAGGCAGATGACCGGTCCCGTGCTCGTTCACGTCATCACGAAAAAAGGCAAGGGTTACGAATTCGCGGAAGAAGACCCGCTGGGCTTTCATGGCGTCGCGCCTTTTGATGTTGAAACCGGGCAGACTATTTCTTCTCCATCCGATATTCCAACCTATACAAAAATATTCGGGCAAACCGTTGTCAAACTGGCGCGCGCCGATTCCCGCATCGTGGCTGTTACAGCCGCTATGTGTGAGGGCACGGGTCTTGACCGATTTTCCAAAGAAATTCCCGAGCGGTTTTATGACGCGGGTATCGCGGAGCAGCACGCCGTCACTTTTGCCGCCGGTATGGCGGCGGAAGGTTTTATTCCCGTTGTTGCCATTTATTCGACTTTTCTGCAAAGAGCCTACGATCAGATCGTGCACGATGTCTGCCTGCAAAAACTGCCTGTCGTGTTTGCCATTGACCGCGGCGGGCTTGTCGGTGAAGACGGCGCGACGCATCAGGGTCTTCTGGATTATTCTTACCTGCGTTCCATTCCCAATATCATTGTGATGGCGCCCAAGGATGAAAATGAACTCCGGCACATGCTGAAAACCGCTGTTGATTGCGGCCAGCCGGTTTCCGTGCGTTACCCGCGGGGAAAAGGACTGGGCGTTGTGCTGGATGATGAGCTGAAAAATCTGGAGATTGGCAAGGGTGAAGTGCTCAAAGACGGTTCCGATCTGGCTATTATTGCCATCGGCTCGACAGTGGGTCCCGCCCTTGCCGCAGCCAACAGACTCTCGTTAGAAGGACTGAATATCAAAGTCATCAATGCCCGTTTTGTAAAACCCCTTGATGAAGAGCTCATTTTGAAAACGGTATCATCAATCAACAAAATTATTACTATTGAGGAAAATATCTTGAAAGGCGGGTTCGGCAGCGCTGTTTTGGAGTTACTGGCCGAAAACGGCATCACCGGGGTTCGTGTAAAAAGATTGGGCATTCCCGATGAATTTGTAAGACATGCCTCTCAGGCCGAGCAGCGTCATCAGTATGGCCTTGATGAAAACGGCATCATCACAGCAATAAAAGAAATGCTGGCAAAATAATCCGCTTTAAAATATTTTTCATTATCCTTTTAAAACAGATTTTTAATAAATTATCATGACTGTTCAAAAGATTCGTTTGGATAAATTGCTTCTTGACCGTGGGATTGCGCCTACGCTGGAAAAAGCCCGCGCGCTGATTTTAGCCCGTGCGGTTAAAATCAATGACGCATGGCCGGACAAGGCAGGCACACCTGTTGAGGTTGACTCGGAAATTCATATCAAGGGCGAGGATAATCCCTATGTGAGCCGGGGCGGACTGAAACTGGCGGGAGCCTTGAAGGAATTCAATCTGAATGTCGAAGGCCTTGCCGCTCTGGATGTCGGGGCTTCAACCGGAGGATTCACGGATTGCCTTTTGCAGGCAGGTGCCCGTAAGGTCTACGCTCTGGATGTCGGCTACGGCCAACTGGCGTGGAAACTGCAGGAAGACAAACGCGTGGTAGTCATCGAACGCACCAATGTCCGTCATTATGACGGTGCTGATCTGGACGAACAAATTGACCTGGCTGTCATTGACGCTTCTTTTATTTCGCTGACAACGGTTATTCCCGCGGTTATAAAATTTCTGGGAGAAGGTGCGCGGATTCTGGCGCTGATTAAACCGCAGTTTGAAGTCAAAAAAGAAGAAGTGGGCAAAGGAGGCGTGGTAAGCGATCCCGCCCTTCATGATAGAGTTTTACAGGAAATCGGCGGATTCTGCGAATCCCTTCATCTTGAGGTAGAAGGAATATGCGCTTCACCCGTTTTGGGCCCTGCCGGCAACAGGGAATTTTTTATTCTGGCACGAAAAAAAAATTAATGTAATTAATCGAATTCACCGGCAAGATGGAATTTTTATTTATCCTTCACCTTCCCCCTTATTAATCCGGCAATGCCCTCTTTTCATTGCTAGACACTCATAAAATCATCTGGTTAGCCCCACCTCTTTTTCCAAGTATGCCAATTTTTTGCTATTTTATTAGTTATGTATTACTATGCTATTTTATTTTATTTCATAGTCTTACTATGAAATAAAATAATTCTTGACAGTGTGACTATGAAGATGTATATTAAACACGCAACCGCCGGAGGATGTTATGACGGACAAAAACAAACCCAAGACCAGAAAAGACCGCATTATGGATGCCGCTCTCAGCATCTTTGCCGAAAAAGGTTTCCAGAACGCGACCATCACGGAAATCAGTAAGGCGGCCGGGGTTTCGGAAGCGACTGTCTATGAATACTTCGGCACCAAAGAAGACCTGCTCTTTGCCATTCCCGAAAAGATAACCAACGATACTTTTGAAGCATCGTCAAAAGTCATCCCTTACATAAAGGGAGTGGAAGGAAAGATCAGAGCCATCCTTCTTTTCTATGTTCAGCTTTATCAATCCAATCCGAACTACTCTGCCCTTGTCCTTATGCAGCTCATGTCGAACAAACGGTTTCGCCAGACGCCCGCCCACGCCGCAATACGCAAATCGTCTCATGTTCTGCTGGACTGTATTAAAGAAGGCATCGCCGACGGCTCGTTCAAAAAGGATTCCAATCCCTATTTAATCCGCTCCCTGTTGCTGGGCGCCGTTGAGCACTTATTTATTCACTGGCATATGCAGGAAATGCCTAAACGAAAACCGGGCATCGCGGATATGCTCGATCCTTTGATCGAAATTGTTTTTGATGGAATTCGCGCCAAAAAAGAAGAGCACGGCACAACGCTTTATCTAAAGCTGGAAGACGCAAGTGTTCTGGAAAAACTTTTGGGAAAGAAAGACGCGGGAACATCGTCAAAAGATAAAACCAAATAACCGTTTTTAACATAAAAAGGGGTATCACCATGAGAACAAAAGAAGATTTTGTCAAAGCCTTATCAAAAATGAAACGCAACATCTATTATGATGGCAATCTGATTGATCGGACGGACGAGCTGCATAGCGACTGCATCAACGTTATGGGCACAACGTATGACGAAGCGGCCAAACCAGAGAATGAAGGCCTGATGACTGCCACATCTCACCTCACCGGCGAGAAGATTAACCGTTTTACTCATATTCACCAGAGCAAGGAAGACCTGCATTGCAAGCAGGATATGACGCGTATGCTGTGCCAGAAAGTCGGCGGGTGCATCCAGCGCTGCATGGGCATTGACGCCACAAATGCCATTTACAATGTCTCCTATGAAGCGGATAAAGTAAAAGCGGGCGAGACCAATTATCACAAAAACTTCAAGAAGTGGCTGACGCGTTTTCAGAAGGAAGACATGATCGCCGCAAGCGCCCAGACGGACACGAAGGGCGACCGCATGCTGCGTCCCGCCGAGCAGCCAAATCCCGGTTCTTATGTGTATATCAAGGAAAGAACCAAAGACGGTATCATTGTTGAAGGCTGCAAGGTGCATATTTCCGAAGCGTCCGTATCCGATGAAATTCTTGTTTTACCTACCCGTGCGCTCAGGGCCGAAGACAAGGACTACGCCGTGTCATTTGCCATTCCCGGAGACTGGGATGGCATGAAACAGGTCGTAACCATTCATAATTATCGTCAACGCGAACATTACAAACGCGGTTTTGTCGCCGGACTTACCGACTCGTATCTAATTTTTGAAAACTGTTTTGTGCCCTGGGAAAGGGTATTCCTCGCCGGTGAGCATCTGCACGGTGGCATTCTTGCCCTCCTCTTCGCCCTGTTCCATCGCCATTCCTACTCCGGCTGCAAACCGGCTATCGGCGATATTCTGCTGGGAAAAGCCGCTTTGGCTGCCGAGGTAAATAACATTCACAAGGAATCCCATGTAAGGGAAAAACTGGCTGAAATCATCATGACCACC
>CAYMWM010000014.1:0-45250 GCA_964394185.1 uncultured Smithella sp. | reverse complement strand
GTTTTTCTGTATAACAAACATAAAGGCAGAGGGTCAGCATCCAGAAAAAGGCGCTCAACACATCTTTGCGTTCGGAAATCCAGGCAACGGATTCCACATGAAGCGGGTGTAAAGCAAAAAGAGCTGCAACGAAAGCGCTTCTCCAAATGTTTCCGGTCATCCTGTTGATGAGCCAGAAAAGCAACAGGATGCTGTAAAGATGAAGAATAATATTTGAATAATGATAACCGCCCGCCGTTAAACCAAAAAGACGGTGATCAATCATGAATGAAATCCATACCAGAGGCTGCCATAAGCCTGTGTCTTTTGTGGTGAAAGCCCAGCTAATATTTTCTATTGTGATTCCGGATGTGACATGACTGTTAATATAAAGAAGGTCATCTATAGAGACGGCATCATATCGGGTAACCTGCCAGTAAACAGCAAGAGTAGCAATGGTCAGAACAAGAATAAGAAAAAACAGTCGTATTTGACGGTTGATATTTGTTTTGTCCGACATAGAGAAACACCATTATTGTGCTGGCAAAAATGGAGAAATATACAATCCCTGATCCCGATAATTTGATGGTGATGTCTTAAAAAATACTACTACATGTTGATTTTCAGTTCAATTGTTTTTAATTTTTTTCGGAACTTTCAGGCAATTTTTCAAGCACTTTTAGGACAGGGTCATCAGCAGAGAATATGTTGGTAGTCTCGGTCTCGTCATCATAAACAAGAACGGCTAAACCGTTTTCCAGTTTCTGCCTGACCTGTTTGAATTTCGTTTCCAGGGAAGATTCCACCGCGCCGTAATCCGTTCCACTCCGGGTAATGAATTCTTCGACAACACCTTTTAAAGCTTCGGCGCTGAGTTTATATATAGGAATGATGTGAATCGCCATTCTTCCTTACTACCTTTTCCAAATTCTTATACAGCAAAAGTTGTTTCAATCCATTGTGCGGATGTTTTCACAATCCGTTCGTGGATTTCTGCTTCTCCAATACCCATAGACTTGGGAACATGAAAGGAATGGTCGCCGCCCTCGATAACGTCCAGTTTCCAGGGAGCGGACAGTTTTTTCAGTACAACTTGAAGCTGTGTCATAACGCACAATGTATCCCGTGTGCCCGCAAAAAAAAGCATCGGTACTGCGACTTGATACAAGTGAGCATCTCTGAGTTTTGACTGGTCGCCTGCCGGATGCAAAGGATAACCCAGAAAAATCAGACCATCCGCCGGCAATTTTCCTGCGGCAGACATCTGGGAAGCCACCCTTCCTCCCATGGACTTGCCTGCGGCTATTAAATAATTCACATGGACATCCAGGTTCTTGCGGAAATATTGGCAAACAGTTGCCCATGTATCCTCAAGTTTCTGTTGACTATCGGGAGCTTTCAGACCCTTTTCCTTGTAGGGAAAATTGAATCGCAGTGCCGGAAAACCTGCCCCGGCCAGTCCGTCTGTAAATGAGACAAGGAATTCATTTTCCATATCATTTCCCGCTCCATGAGCCGTAATCACGCCCGTGCCAAATGTCTCTTTTTTATTCGGCGGCATGGTGAGAATGGCCGATACTGATTCGTTTTTTGTAACAGGGATGGTTAATTTTTCTCTTTCCATATAAAATCTTCCCGGAACCGGATATATTCAACCGATTTAATGCAAAATAAATATATATTATCTATCTATTTATTTCTTCCAGTGCCTGATGAATGTCAATTTTCATGAAGTCGGCAATTTTACGTTCAACTGCCTCAGCCTGCTTCCTGTTCTGGCGAAGAAAATTACGCATATCCTCTCCGGATCCATAACGCAACATCAGGTCATTCATTCTTTCCTCAAGGGTCACGATTTTATCGTGCATTACCCGTTTGTCGGCATAATAGACAATTTCCTTTTCCTCAAGTATCCTTTCAGGATTAAATTTTTGAATCGTGACATGCTCCTCCACAATCCCGGCAATTTCCGGAAAACCCAACTCCCGCAATAATTTCCCGCCTGAAGCGGCATGCTTTTCTTTTGTTTTGATTGACCGGGTCTTGGTAATGTCGTGCAGCAACGCGGCGGCAATAACCATATCCCTGTTCACGGATACTCTTTCCTTGAGGTGGTCTGTAATCGCCAGCGAAACACGCATAACCTGTAAAGAGTGCTCCAAAATATTCGGCAACATGTCATATCTTGACATGAGTTCTTTGCATTCGGCAATGTCCGGTATCCTGGCATTTATATTTTCCGTCATACGGGTATTTTTATCTAATAAACGCTGGATTATGTACTTGATTTCAGTTTCTATATCCTATTATCATTTCTTGTTGTTTTATAAACAATCAATATCTGACGGAAACAGGCACTGAACCGCATCATCTAAAAATTGTATCTTAAACCAAGATATATATTACTGGATGCAAAATCACACTCAGCACCGTCAAAATCCGGTTCGGCTGTTCTGAAGTACCGGTATTTTAAATCTACGATTACTTGCTGATTGAAGGCAAATGCAAAACCGGCACCGACCTGATACGCCAATACCGTATCATCATAACCGGGTCCCAAATCATTGAGTTCAATATTTGCCATCCCGACTCCAGCAGTGATGTACGGCGTAACCGCTGAATTTTTAATAAAATCAAAATAGAAATTTCCCAATAGCGAATAGGCACTGATATCACCATCCATATAAACGCCTTCAATACATTCTCCTTCAATGCACGCTCTGCCGGTGGCGAGGTTGCTTTTCTGATATCCGAGTTCACCCTCGACTCTAAACATCCCCATTTTAACTCCACCAGCCAGGCTGCCCGCAAAGCCCGTATTGTATTCAAACGTTCCCTTTGAGTACTCATCAGACCAGTCACTATCCTGCATAGAAACAGCGCCCAGTTGAACGCTGACATAAGGTTTGGGTGCAGCTCCGAGAGCAATACAAGGAATCAACAACAACATGAATACGACGATAAACAGCTGAATTTTCTTTTTCATACAATCATCCCCCATTATATTTTTTTGAAACATATTGCCTGATAATTCTGATATTCAATATTACAAAACGACACAATTTACCGTTTCTGTTATGATATTTTATAAATATAAGACACTCTGCCCGGTATGTCAGGGAAACCCCGGACAAAAAAATGTATAGTCCTGACTGAAGTCCTGCATTATTGTCGAGATCGACGGCTTAAGAACTCCAGGTAAAACTATATACATCAGTATTATTTAAAATAATAAAGGCGAGTTCCCGTTGATTTCCCTTTTCCTTGTAACTACTTCTTGGCTTTTGCCCGGAGTTTCAGGCTGCTTTTCCGCCTTCTCCTTCTGCGGTCCAATTCTTTCTTCCGTTCAATCTTCTTATGACTCATCGCTCCTCCTTAACCTTCAATAAAATATTTTTTAAATGTTCAAAGCTTTTTTGATTATTTTTTTAATGACACCGGTATTATCCTTTTTATCCCCCATTTTTCACAATGCTTTATTTGACATCCACCTTCTTGAAATTTTATTAAAACTTCATTTTAAATAATGTCAATGGTCTTTTTTCATATCGGCCTGAATTTGTCGCCGCATTTCCCCCTCCTTGGCCAGTGTGTCGATGTTGTTTTGATCAATCCTCATAAAATTATCGCGCCATTTTTCGGTATCCCATTGGAAGGGAGTCTGAACCGTCGTTCGGGGCATCCAGGCGCGCTCTATCAGATCAAGAGCCATTCCCATAATGGAATGCTGCATTGCGTTATCCCAGGACTTGCCGCAGGGATTGCCGAGTGGAAAATCGCTGAAAAGAAATCGCGGAACCCCGCATTCTTCGACAATATCCCGCGCGCTGCCGATAATAACCGTGGAGATGTTATTTTCCTCAAGATACCTGGCTATCAGACTCACGGTCTGATGGCATACCGGTCAAAGCGCCGAGAGGATTACGGCATCAACACCATCCTCGCGGCACCATTTTAGAATCTGCGGGGCATATAAATTCAATGTTTTGCTCTTGCTGTAATCCGTGGGAACACCGTAAAAGCGGGCTGATGCCGACCCGACGCGTCCTGATGACACGTATTCATTCAACCGGTTTATGGGTAAAAAACTGTTCACATCTTTTGTGTGTGTCGCTTCCTTATCCCAGGACAGAATGTCGGTAAAAAGGCTTTGCGGCGGCGGATCGGACGATTCGGCATAAGCCTCCCGCTGCATCAATATTTCCAGAGTTACTATTCCGGGAGGCTTCGGCTTTTCGGATGTTGTTACCAATCCTATACGCGTTTGAGCAAGCTGTTTTTTGAGCGGTGTAAAAGGAACATCATCATAATGAGCCCACTGGTAGGGTTTGTCATAGCCTTGAGCGGCATAAAACTCTCTGCTGCGGTCCATATAACTGACAAATGAACGATAGGTGCGAAGCTGAACCATCGGCGTCCTCCTGTGATTTTTGTATTACATCCATAAAGCAAGAGATTAAGCAGTCCTTTTTGACGGAAACAGCATAAACAAATCGGGTCGTCTCAACAGCTGTCAAATTGCGTGCGTTTGATAATATCGTCCTGTACAGGTCTTCCCAGATCATTGAAATAGGCGGCATATCCCGACACGCGAACAACCATGTCTGTATACAGCTGCGGCTTCAGCTGCGCATCTTTCAGGGTATCGCTGTCTATAACGTTGATCTGCATGTGCATATTACCATTCATAATAAAGCTTTTCAGAAAGGCGACGAATTTTTCTATCCTTTCGGCCGTGGAAAACATTGAAGGGCTGAGTCGAATATTCAGAGAACTGCCGTTGGATATTTTTTTATGAGGGATGCGGGCGTTGGAATTCAATAGGGCTGCCAGTCCCTTGCGCTCAGAACCATTTGTTGGAGACAGGCTGTTGGAAACAGGCTCCCCGGCCAGACGTCCGTCGGGCGTGGCGCCCAGCATCATGCCGTCAAATACATGCATTCCGTATGAGAAGAATCCCGGCCGAAAACAGCCTCCCCGAACCGATTTTTGTTTGAGAACCTCTTCGCAAAACAGGTTGGCCACCCACCGGGCCATATCATCAGCTTCAGTTGAATCACTCCCGTACTTGGGGATTTTATGAATCAATCTTTGCCTGAGAACCTCGTTATCCCGGAAATTGCTGCGCACGGCTGTCATAAGGTCAGTCATGCTGACCCATTGCTCTTCAAAAACGGCCTTGTTTATAGCCAGAAGCGAATCGGCTGTGGTGGCAAGCCCCCTTGCGCTGATGGAAGCAAAATTATAACGTGCACCGCCCTCAGTCATATCCATGCCGTTGTCCAGGCAGCCATCCAGAGTCAATGAGACATAGGGATTGTGGAAATGCTCCAGGTAAACCTCATCTTTTGCATTGACACACCGGCCGATGAACGCGACGATGTAGGCCAGTTGCTTTTTGTAGGCTTCCAGCACTTCGTCAAATGAACGGAATCTCTCCGCGTCACCCGTTTTCAGGCCGTTGCGGCGTCCCATCATGAAAAGACGTCCGTCGTTTAACGCCATCTCAAGAACACCAACAAGCGAGATGTCATTGCCCGAAGTGCAGCCGAAGGTGTTTCCCGAACTGGTCGGTTCGACACAACCGATGATGGAATAATCCCGCGCGTCATCCAGACTGTTGCCGCAACTCTCCTGGGATGGGATAATAGCTTCATCGTTGAAAATGGCTGGTCCGCTCGTGCGTGAAACCAACTTTGTAATTCTTTCCAGAAATTCCGGCGATGATTGGGAATGAACTCTTATGGCAAAAGAATTGGTCATGGATTTAATGTTTCCGGCGGCTTCCAGAAAGATATTTGATAATTCGTTTGTGGCATCTTTTCCATCTCTGTCCACTCCGCCGATGGTAACCGCGTTGTTGTCTGCACCCAGTTCAGATCCGGTCTGTTTGGCAAAGGAAGGGAGAACCAGAAGATTGCAGCTGAGTTTGATGAGCAATTCTTCAATCAGTCCCACAGCACATTCCCGGTTGATGACTCCGCTGTCGATATCCCGCCTGAAATATGGATACAAGTATTGATCGGCCCTTCCGATGGCGAATATCCCGGCAATACCGTGGCTGATAAGCGCAATCACCTGAGTGAACCACAAAAACTGCATGGCCTCGTAAAAATGACGGGGGGGATTCCACGGCACATGATTCAGGTTACCGGCCATAGCCTTTAATTCCTGCTTTCGGCGGCTGTCTGTTTCCTTTTCGGCCATCTCCGAGGCCAGACGCGCGAACCGGTCGGCAAAACGCTTTACCGCATCGCACGTTATAATTACTGCGTCGTAAAAAGCACTCTTCCCGACATCCCCGACATGAAGAACTTTTTTCTCCAGAGCATTCTCCCTGACCCCTCGAAATCCTTTTTCAATGACATTATTGATACCCATAACCAGATGCCCCTGTACATCCATGACATTGTTGACCAGATTGGGATTGTTTAAGGCGATTTCCTTTCGTGATTTCAGCAAATCGCGCCTCCGGCCAATCATAAATGGACGGGCAATGTCGGCAAGCCTGGATGCTCCAAAAGCGCGGATACGTCGTGCGTGGGCAAAAGGACCCGATGAAAATCCGAGCATAAGATCTCTTTTCGTCCACTTTTGTTCTTTGTAATAGCGGACAGACCTGTATTTCCAGTAGGGCAGAATATCTTCGAAAAGCTCCTTTTTTTCACTGTCCGATATTTGAAACGGCTTATAGGACCGGTGAGTAATATCATGCATATACATTTCCAGAATAGCATTAATCTCTCCCCGCTCCACAGGAATGACCGTTGCCACGAGTTTACTGGAGCGATTGCCGGCCAGCAATTCCTCGGGCAAAATGTATTGAGTCATGGTATCCAGGGTACGCTCCAGCGCCTTGGCCGCTCTCAAGGAGGGGTGCATCCCTTCGGTCTCCCGATAGACCTGTGTATAGCAACGGGCTCGCTCCATGCAGATTTCATAGGGTGCCTCAAGAATTTTTCTCTTTAATGCCTGCGTCCTTTCCGGAAAAGTGATATACGGCGCATCCACTGAAAAAGTCGTTTCTGTTTCATGTAATGTTTTGTGTTCCATTTCCTTCTCGCATGCGAGTAATGAACAAATTACTCTGACAGTTGAAAGACAAATCACCTGTTTTTAAGAATTATTATATTAAATTTATCATAGAATTGAAAACATGTATATTGAAGATTATCGATTTAAAATTCAAGAAAAGATAAATAAATATTAAGAATTAAAGCACAATTATAATCTGGGACTATTTTTCACAGTTCATATTTCTCACTGCCCTTGAGGTAAATGCAGACATTTGACCATGCAGGATATTTCATTAAACACTCAGGCAGTGCTGGTCCTTCCGGGCATAATCCTGACCAAAAAGTAGAAAGCATACCGCGGTAATGAAAGAATTCTCGGATGATGAATGATAAGTCTCATTATCCTCATGGGATTCAAATAGAAACGCCTGTAGGCGTTTCGAAATATTCTCTGCAAATCCTTGTCTGACATGGCCGAAATATTCACGGTATTGGTGAAATAAGTTATATTTTGAGGTTTGACGGTTCCCTTTCTTTTGTTTAGAATATGCTCTACCATTCCCGCCAATTCGCTTCCTTCAAAGGGTGTTACAAACATAAACGTGGCGTTATGCAAAGAAGAACGGGCGGCAAAATCGACTGTGGCACAAGCCTCTTCATACGATTCGGTGGGAAAGCCAAGCATGAAATATCCGGTTGAATAAATTCCCGCCCTGACGGACGCGTTAATCACACGGCTTGCTTTCTCGATATCAAGATTTTTATAGATCAGCTTTTGCAGTCGCGGGCTGGAAGTTTCTATGGAAAAACATGCCGAAACCGTTCCGGACTGCTTAAAAAGAAGCATGTCTTCAGGTTCAAGCATATCGCAACGCAAAGCGTTTGGAAAATGAAGCTTTGCGTCCCCTATCCTCTCCCGTATACCGTTAAGGATGGTGTGCATCCTTGGACGATCAAAATTGAAACAGTCATCGATTATTTCAAATTCTTTTATGCCGTATCTGAAACGAAGTTCCTCCATTTCGGCTAAAACAGATTCTGCCGAGCGTTTTCTATAATGCTTGCCCATTGTCTGATGACAATACGCGCATTTAAAAGGACACCCACGGGAAGTAAGCACTGAAACATAAGGCCTGAAACCGACGTCTGAAAATGAAGACATTCCTGCATACAAACGATGCGCTATTAAATCCCACGCCGGAAAAGGAAGCGCATCAAGTTCATCACCGGTAAAATAATGCCCCTCATTTATTTTTACCTTGCCCCTGACCATGGAGGCGGTTCCGGGAATGGATTCTACGGAACGTCCTTGATTTACAGCGTCTATAATTTGAGGAAATACAAATTCTCCTTCACCGACAACAACAAAATCCGCTCCGTATTCTTTTATGGACGCCTCCGGATTTGCCGAAGGCCAGGGACCGCCAAAAACAACGGGAACGATGGGTAAAATGTCACGGATGATTCCCATGATTTTTTCTGTCTGTTCAAGTTCGGTGATTATGATGCTGATGCCTATAAAATCCGGCTCCCAATCTTTAATGGTGCGCTGAAGAATCCTGAGATTTTTATAGTCAAGGGCGCAATCATGAATTTTAGGTTCATGTCCGGCTTTTTTCAGGGCGGCGCCGATATACATAATACCCATCGGGTGAGCTATCGCCTGATAATCCAGGCTAAAAAACCTTGGCTTGATTAAAAGAACTTTCGACATTAAAAAATCCCTATGGGCACTCTATTTGTAAAGTAACCGCATGCTGGATAAACCACTGAATTTAAGTTTATTGTGTTAAGTTGAAAAATGAACAGACATTAACTATCCATTCAAATGTGAATTTAAAATATTTACTTGAATTAGTCAATAAAATTTTAAATAAAAGAAAAAGACATGCCGTATTATTTTTTTATAATTTTTTTATTGACAATATAAAGAAAATCCTAAATAAAAACCAAAATTCAAATAATAATTTCAGAATATATTGCACATGCCAAGACAAGATGGTATCAAAGCGCGTAAAATCCTTTTAGAGGCTGCCAGCGATGTATTTGCGCAAAAGGGATTTAAGGGGGCAACGATTGCGGAAATAAGCAAACGGGCTGGTATGAACATTGCGGCTGTCAATTACCATTTCAAAAGCAAAGAAGCTCTTTATGTTGAAGCATGGCGATGTGCCTTTCGGGAATCCCTGAAAGCTTACCCGTTTGACGGTGGAGTAAATAAAAATGCACCTGCGGAAGAACGCTTCCGCGCGCATGTAAAAGCAGTCATTAAAAAACTGGCCGATTTAAACAGGGATTTTTGGATTATACAAAAAGAATTTTCCAACCCAACCGGATTGCTTGAAGAGGTTAAAAAGAAAGAAATTTTACCCTTTCTTATTAAAGGGGAAAATCTGTTAAGGGAGTTAATGGGTCCGGTCGTTTTAGACAGTGACATGAGGTTATGTGAAGTCAGCATTGTCAATTTGTGTATAAATCCCATGGTTGCAAGAAGTAAATTGAGTGGGAAAAACACCAATGAATCATGGCCGTTGAATATCAGGAACATTGATGCTTATGCTGACCATGTTGCAAGTTTCTCACTTATGGCAATAAAAGCAATACGCAAAAACGCCGACCGTGAAAACAGCATTTCAGAAACGTAATCATACCCCGCTATTTTTTAATGAAGGAAGTATATTCTATATGCCAAAAGAAACCAGTATCCAGACACGCGAAAACCTTTTGAAAGCCGCTTACGATATATTTGCACGCAAAGGTTTTCGCGATGCCACCATAGCGGAAATCAGCAAGCAGGCCGGTACGAACATTGCGGCTGTCAACTACCATTTCGTCAGTAAAGAAAAACTTTATGTTGAATCATGGCGGTGCGCCCTTCGGGAATCCTTGAAAAATTACCCGCCTGATGGTGATGTCCGTGATAATGCGCCGGCCGAAGAACGCTTCCGTGGTATTATAAAGGCTATCATTCAGAGAGTCGCCGATATAAGGAACAGGGATTACTGGTTTATGCTCAGAGAATATGCCAGTCCGACCGGTTTACTCGAAGAAGCAAAGAAAGAAGAGCTCTTGCCCTTTCATATTAAAATGGAAGCTCTGCTCAGAGAGTTAATGGGCCCTCATGTTTCCGACAGAGATGTTATGTCATGTGAAATAAGCATCATCAACCAGTGCTTAAATCCCACGGTTGCAGGAAATAAGTTTCAGGGGGAAGGCAATTCCGGGCAATGGCTGTCACAGGCTTTGGACATTAATGCCTATATTGATTTTATTTTGACTTTCAACCTTGCCGGAATAAAAGCAATTCGTGAAAACGCTGAACGAAAATAATTATAAAGATCCAACCTGACCGGCAACGTTTTTATTCTAGAGACATTTATAAAAGATCGTTTGTATGTTTTTGCCCGCCTGTTTAGAGCCGACTAAACATCAATGCAGAATATTCTTTATAGTCGGTATCCGGTTATCATGCATTAGAATAACAGTCATCGTACAGGGTTAATTTCCGGTTCAAACGGTACGGGTTCTTCCGGGTAGAATCCTGACCAACATTACAAACGCATACCACGGTAACGAAAGACTTCTTGGATGATGCATGATAAGTTTTACCAATCGTTTCGGACTCAGATAAAAACGCCTGTAAGCCTGACGAAAGACTTTTTGCAGATCAAGATCCGACATGGCCGAAATATTCAGAGTATTGGTCGTATAGGTTATATTTCGCGGTTTGACGGTCAATTTTCTTTTTTTCAGAACATCTTCAACCATTAAGGCCAATGCACTACCTTCAAGCGGCGTTACAAACATAAATGATGCTTTATGTAAATTGGAACGGGCGGCAAAATCGACTGTGGCACAAGCCTCTTCATACGATTCGGTGGGAAAGCCAAGCATGAAATATCCGGTTGAATAAATTCCCGCCCTGACGGACGCGTTAATCACACGGCTTGCTTTCTCGATATCAAGATTTTTATAGATCAGCTTTTGCAGTCGCGGGCTGGAAGTTTCTATGGAAAAACATGCCGAAACCGTTCCGGACTGCTTAAAAAGAAGCATGTCTTCAGGTTCAAGCATATCGCAACGCAAAGCGTTTGGAAAATGAAGCTTTGCGTCCCCTATCCTCTCCCGTATACCGTTAAGGATGGTGTGCATCCTTGGACGATCAAAATTGAAACAGTCATCGATTATTTCAAATTCTTTTATGCCGTATCTGAAACGAAGTTCCTCCATTTCGGCTAAAACAGATTCTGCCGAGCGTTTTCTATAATGCTTGCCCATTGTCTGATGACAATACGCGCATTTAAAAGGACACCCACGGGAAGTAAGCACTGAAACATAAGGCCTGAAACCGACGTCTGAAAATGAAGACATTCCTGCATACAAACGATGCGCTATTAAATCCCACGCCGGAAAAGGAAGCGCATCAAGTTCATCACCGGTAAAATAATGCCCCTCATTTATTTTTACCTTGCCCCTGACCATGGAGGCGGTTCCGGGAATGGATTCTACGGAACGTCCTTGATTTACAGCGTCTATAATTTGAGGAAATACAAATTCTCCTTCACCGACAACAACAAAATCCGCTCCGTATTCTTTTATGGACGCCTCCGGATTTGCCGAAGGCCAGGGACCGCCAAAAACAACGGGAACGATGGGTAAAATGTCACGGATGATTCCCATGATTTTTTCTGTCTGTTCAAGTTCGGTGATTATGATGCTGATGCCTATAAAATCCGGCTCCCAATCTTTAATGGTGCGCTGAAGAATCCTGAGATTTTTATAGTCAAGGGCGCAATCATGAATTTTAGGTTCATGTCCGGCTTTTTTCAGGGCGGCGCCGATATACATAATACCCATCGGGTGAGCTAATACCTGAAAATCCAGGCTAAAAAACCTTGGCTTGATTAAAAGAACTTTCGACATCTGAAAGCAATATCCTTCCGCTATCAAATTTTATACTTCAAATGACGGACGATCACTTGCTGGAGAGTATAGTAAATTCAAACTATAAAATTATCCAATCATCGGAATTTACGGACGATCATTTTAAAGCAAATATATAATTTAAAAAATAATTAAAATATTTATTTTAAATAGTCAATAGAATATATGTTATTGAAACTATATTGATATTTATCAATGACTATATCGACATATAAATTTTTTGAATAAGGATAAAATTTTGTACAATGAGCGAAGGACATTTAATAATGATAATAAAAGATGTCACCGGTAATAAATATTGCTGAAAGTCAATATTATCCTGAAAAGGTCTCTGTACTGACCTGTATTAAACTATTCCATGCAGGATATTTTTTGGAAGGTTGAGATCTCTCTTATAGGTATTTTATTTTTTAACAATGATTCAGGAGGCTTGTCTTTCAGGCAAAAGGATTGTTCCAGATAAATATAGACCGGGGACATTTTTGAATTGAATATTTTCGATTCCATCAGCATTTCATTAAAAATTTCACAAATACCTGAATCTTCTCTAACGGAGATTCGTATCTCGGCAACAGGTATTGCATCATCGTGCGAACTGTTTGCTATCTCGATATAACCAATGAAGTTTTTATACTCTTCAACCAGACTTCTTACCGGATTAAGAATAACGTATATATTTTCCAATCCCGAATCATGGATAACGCCTTTATAGGAAACATGACTTGTTCTGGGCGTGCGGGATGTTGTCAGACTCCGCTTTCCATAAAAAGATGTTGATTTATGTTTTTCCAGAAGAATAAAACCAACCGGTAAAAGAGAGGTTACCAATTTGTGAAAATGATCAAGCATTTCAGGCGACCATGTTACCGGGGATTTTCGGGATTCATTTGCGGCCATGATTTTAATCCTTTTCTCTCAATTTTTTTATTTACCCTCGTGAGTACCAATGCATTTCCCTGAAATAAAAAAAGCGGTTGAATAAAAATTTCAACCGCCGTCAAGACAGCAATCCGATCTCAAATCCATTCATCACCCTAGGCATCTCTTCTTATTTTCTCCCTGCTTTTTACCTGTGTTATCCGATGAACGCGCAACGTTCTTTCATGTCTTTCGGAATTACAAAATTTTTTCTTCCCCTTTACAGAGATTCTGCTTAGCTCCGCAACAACAAACCATCCGCCCGATCGTCGCTTTTTCCGGCTCGTTTGGCTATTTTGCCTTTTACTTCATGTCGTCTCACGGCCAAAAATGAAAAACGGGCTTTTGATTTTTAATTCCTTGAACTGGTCTTCGATTTCATTTCTCATCAGTTCGTCATAGGTCAGAATAATGACATACTCGGCGTAATCGAACATGAGAATCATGCGGCTCTGGTTTTCCAGGGCGTGACGCTGATCGACGGCTGTTTCAAACACCGCCTCGTACTCGGCAACCAGCCACATGTGGCGTCGCATCAGGATGAGTGAGTAGATAGCCTGGGGAAGCGGAATCTGCCTGTCATAGAACTGTACCGCGTACTTGGAGAAAAGGACCTGGGCTTCCTCAAACGGGTTGTCCGTTTTGAAGAGTTTCCGGTAGTTGCTGTAGAAATTCAGGGCCAGATCCACGGCCTCATCCTTGGGCATGTTGTGAAAGACAGGCGTTTTCGGATTAATTTTCACATTCTTGTACCATTGTTCGGCAATCTCTTGGGCCTTAAACTCGATCGTCTCAATCATCTTTGTTGCATGTGTTGTTGTCATGACCTAGCTCCTTCCCTTTTAAGCCAATGGAAAAACACGTTATTTGATCCGCCGTTTTGCCGCAGTATCGGCTATGACGCGCGCTTGCCTTTCTTTTTCAGGGCGTCCTCGGCCACCCGCTGCTCTGTAATGTCCTCCAGCGTTTCCAGGGCACCGATCAGCTCTCCCTGAACATCCCGGATCAGGGCGGCTGTAAACCGCAGCCAGCGGCCTTTGTCTCCCAGATCGGGAAAGAAATCCGTTGCCTCATAGGCATCTTCGATGAGATCGGATTTCCTGTATTTTCCAGAATACCACTTGGTAACCTTTTTGACCGCGCTGTCCACGAGCAGGTCGGCCATGCAGGGCCTTTTCTTTTTGTAAAATGCACGCCAGTGCTGATTGGTTCCCCTGACGTCCACGGCCTCGACATTCGTCAATTTCTCCAGCGCCCGGTTCCAGTAAAGGATTTTATGGTTTTTGTCGATAACGAAAGCGGCAATGGAAAATCCCTCCAGGATGCTGTGCAGAATCCTTTCGCTGTCGAAGATGACCCGTTCCGCCATTTCCCGTTCCGTGACATCTTCCAGTGTCTCGATACAGCCGACAATGGCTCCGCGGGAACTGCGCAGGGGCGATACCGTGAAGCGCAGCCAGCGCCCTTTGTCTCCCAGGTCGGGGAAAAATCCTTCCGCTTCGTAGGTGTCTTCCAGCAGTTTCGACTTGGCAACGCCTCCGTACCATTCGGGAATGGTTTCCATGGTCTGATCGACAACAAGATCGGCTAGGCAGGGCCGTTCACTTGCGTAGAAAGCCCGCCAGTGCCTGTTGGTTCCTATCATATCCTTAGCGGGAATTTTGCTCAGTTTTTCCAGAGCGCGGTTCCAGTAAATGACTTTGTGATCCAGACCGATGACGAAGGTCGGAATCGGCGACCCTTCAATGATGCTGTGGATTTTCTGGTCGCTTTCACGTTGTGTCAATTCGGCGGTCATGCGCGCTGTAATATCTTCCAGAGTTTCTATCGCGCCGATAATTTTGCCGTCCGCCTGCCTTATCAACGCGGCTGTAAAGTGCAGCCAGCGCCCCTTTTCACCGAGATCGGCGAAAAAATCCGTCGCTTCGTAAGCCTCTTCCAGAAGGTCCGATTTGCGGTACTTGCCGGCATACCATTTTGGAATCCGGTTCTCCGCGCCGTCGATGAGAAGGTCGGCCATGCATGGCCGCTCGCTCGCGTAGAAGGCGCGCCAGTGCTGGCCGGTGCCGACCACTTCGCTCATGGGAATGTTCGTCAGCTTTTCCAATGCGCGGTTCCAGTAGAGAATCCTGTGATTTGCCCCGATGACAAAGGCGGGGATGGAAAAGCCCTGGACAATGCTGTGAAGAAGATGTGCTGATTCGGTGGATGGATCTGAAATTCCGCTTTTTCCTTTTGAAACCTTGGTACTGCCGACGGCGTTGACTTTTTCAACCGTTTTTCTTTTCATAAAACCTCCTTTCATGAAAAGCCCGCTTGATCATTACACCTGTGGTATTGCCCCGGATATTCTAAGGTTCTGGCCTCAAGCCAGTATGTCGGAATCTTCGTTGAACTCCTTTTCTGATAAAAATTATCTTTATTTCTGTTTAGTATAGATGAAGCCATGACGTGTGTCAATAACGAAAATAACAGGCAGACAACACAGGGGCAGTTAAGCGGTGCATTTTGAAGCGCAACACCGCAGACGAACATTTTTCAACATTCCCCAATAAATGAAAAAGCTTTATAGGCATTAACGTCAAAATCGTGTATGGTATGAAATATGAAAAGAGGAAGCGGAATATTACTGGGTATATCTTCATTACCCGGCCGGTTTGGCATCGGGACTCTGGGGGCAGGCGCACGCGAATTTGTCGACAGGCTGCAAGTGAGCGCGCAGACCTATTGGCAGATCCTGCCCATTTCGCCGACAGGTTATGGCGATTCACCCTATCAGACCTTCAGTACCTTTGCCGGCAATCCTTATTTTATCGATTTTGACGATTTGTATCATGAAGACCTGCTCCCCAAAGATGCGGTCGAGATGTGTGAAAATCTTTTCGGGGAAGATCCGGGTACGGTGGATTACTACGCACAATATACCGGTAAAACCAAAATACTTCATCTGGCATACCAGTACAGTTTTTCACGCCTCTGGAAAGACCTTGAAAAATTCAAACAGCAGCATGCCGGCTGGATTAATGATTATGCCCTTTACATGGCGCTCAAAATTTCTCAGGAAATGAAATCTTTCCGTGATTGGCCGGAAGACCTTGCGTTCAGGCAAAAAAACTCCCTAAAAAAAGCCTCCCTGCAACTGGAAAGCGAAGTAGATTATCATATATTCGTTCAGTATCTTTTCTTCAGACAGTGGAATGCTTTAAAAAAATACGCCAATGACAGAGGCGTAAGCATCATCGGCGATGTGCCAATCTACATGGCGCCGGACAGCGCGGATGCCTGGATGAATTCCGACATTCTGGACAGGCATAAGCGCGTGGCCGGTTGTCCGCCGGATTACTTTTCCCAAACCGGCCAGCTCTGGGGAAATCCGCTGTACGACTGGGAGGAATTGAAGAAAAACGGCTACGACTGGTGGATTCGGCGCATCGCGCATCAAATATCCCTTTATGATTATTTGCGTATCGATCATTTTCGCGGGTTTGAAGCCTATTGGGCGATACCGGCCGGTGACCAAAACGCCGTCAACGGACAATGGATTCCCGGACCGGGAATGGACTTTTTCCGTCAGGTGAAAGAGCAACTGGGTAAGCTGCCGCTGATTGCCGAAGATCTGGGCTATCTGACACCGGAAGTTTTTGAACTGCTCAGGGAAACAGGTTTTCCCGGCCTGAAGGTTCTTCATTTCGCGTTTTCGCCGGACGGAAGCAGTATCTATCTTCCGCACCGCTATGAAAGAAATTGTGTGGTTTACACGGGAACACACGATAATGATACAACGGTCGGGTGGTTTGGTGAGCTGAATTCAGCAGAGCGGGATTTTATGGATGCCTATCTCGGCGGCATCAATGAAAAGCAGGTACACTGGCAATTAATCCGGTTGGCAATGGAGTCGGTTGCCGATACGTGTATTATTCCGATGCAGGATATTCTGGGATTGCCGTCAGCCGCCCGCATGAACAAACCGCAAACATCCCAGGGCAACTGGCGCTGGCGGCTTTTATCCGGTCAATTTGACGATGCGGTGGTGCAGAAACTGGCGCGCATGACAAGATTGTATGGCCGCTGAAATTGCCGGGAGAATTTGGCAACAATCGGGAAAAAATGAAAATGAATGATTTTGAACGATATATCAATAAAGACGAGATTTTTCTGTTCAACACCGGTGAGGCGCAGCAGGCCTACGCGACCTTCGGCTGCCACTATATCGCCGAACTGGGCATGCACCGCTTTGCCGTATGGGCGCCCAACGCCCAAAAAGTCAGCGTCGTGGGAGACTTCAACGGTTGGGACGGTTCAAAAAACCGGATGCGCAAACTGGATACCGGCGTATTTGCCCAATTCATTCCCGGCTTAAAGGATGGTGACTGTTATAAATACCAGATCAAGGGGTATGACGGTCAGGCAGAGATGAAAAGCGATCCGTTTGCCTTTCATGCCGAAGTTCGCCCGAGGACAGCCTCGAAAGTCTGGAGTCTCGGCGGTTATCACTGGCGCGATGGTGAGTTCCTGAACAGGCGGCCAAATCAAAACGTTTTAAAAAAGCCGATGGCCGTCTACGAAATGCATATCGGTTCGTGGCGCAAACGTGAAGATTATCTCTTTGCCAATCTGCGGGAAGTGGCTGACGAGCTTTCCGATTATCTTGTGGACATGGGTTTTACACATGTGGAAATCATGCCCATTACAGAATATCCGCTTGATGATTCGTGGGGATATCAGGTAACCGGTTTTTACGCCGTGACGAGCCGCTACGGCACACCGCAGGACCTGATGTATTTTGTGGACACCATGCACGCAAAAGGTATCGGTGTTATCATGGACTGGGTGCCCGCCCACTTTCCCCGTGACGGTCACGGCCTGGCGCGTTTTGACGGCACCTGCCTTTATGAGCATGAAAATCCGATGCAGGGACATCACCCGCAGTGGGGAACGCTAATCTTTAATTACGGCCGTCCCGAAGTGGTCAGTTTTCTGATTTCCAGCGCAATGTTTTTCTTTGATGTCTACCACATCGACGGTATCCGCGTTGACGCGGTTTCGTCGATGCTTTATCTGGATTATGCCCGCAACGCCGGCGACTTTGTGCCCAACGAGGATGGTGGCAACATCGATAAATCGGCGGTGGCTTTTCTGCAGAAGCTCAATTCCGTGATTCTAACCAGACATCCCGGCACCATCACGGTCGCGGAGGAATCAACGGCGTATCCGATGATTACCAAACCGCCCTATGATGGCGGTCTCGGTTTTTTATTCAAGTGGAACATGGGTTTCATGCATGACACACTCAAGTACATGTCCATGGATCCCTTATTTCGCAAACATTACCATGACAAAATGACCTTTTCGATGTGCTACGCGTTTTCGGAAAACTATATTCTGCCATATTCTCACGACGAGGTTGTCCACGGAAAGAAATCCCTACTCGATAAAATGTATGGTTCCTATGACGATAAGTTCGCGTCCCTAAGGACGCTGCTCGGTTTCATGTACGCACATCCAGGGAAAAAACTGCTGTTTATGGGCAGCGAATTCGGGCAGTTCATCGAATGGGACAACAATAAACCACTCGACTGGTTTCTGCTGGAATATGATAAGCATCAGAGGCTTAAGCAATATGTGAAGGCGCTCAATACTTTTTACACGGGCTGTCCCGCTTTTTACGAGATAGACGACAGCTGGGAAGGGTTTACCTGGCTCAATGCCGACAATGCCATGCAAAGCTCTCTTTGTTTTATGCGCCGTGCCGCAGGCGGCAGACAAGCCCGCGTCTGCGCTTTCAACTTTACGCCAGTGCCGGTGCGTCAGTTCGTCATCGGCCTGCCCGGCTCCGGCATGCTAAAGGAAGTGTTCAGCAGCGACGATAGTTTATTCGGTGGCGGCGGTTTTCATAACAATTTAATCAACACGGCAAAACTGGATTTTGCCGGTCAGCCGTACCGGGCATCCATTGATCTCCCACCGCTTGCAGCAGTATATTTTGATTACAGTGAAGAAGGATTCGAATCATAACATGAACACGGAATTGCAGAAAATCCTGAAGGATAAAAAAAGAAAAACGCTGCCCCGGATACTGATGACAGGAGCGGAATGCGCGCCGTTTGCCAAAACCGGCGGACTGGCGGATGTGATCGGAACACTCTCCCGGGAACTGAAAGGTCTTGGATGCGATGTCCGCCTCGTGCTGCCGTTTCATAAGGTCATCAAGGACAGATTGCGTGATCAGGTCAAACATCTGGTCAGTTTCAGTGTCGATATCGGCAGGAATTCCCAGTATGTCGGTGTCGAACTCTATGAATGGGAAGGCCTTTCGGTTTATTTTATCGACAACGAACACTATTTCGGCCACGCCATATACTGCGGCGGTAATTTTGAAGGCGAACAATATGCTTATTTTTCGCGTGCCGTGATTGATGCACTGCCGTTGATTGGCTTTGAACCGGAAATCATCCATGTCAACGACTGGCATACGTCTATTATTCCCATGCTGCTGAAAATTCAATACGGGTCCACTGTACAGGGAAAATGTAAAACGGTTCTGACCATTCATAACCTGGCTTATCAGGGACGCTTCAATTTCGGTTATGCATCGCACCTGCTGGGCATTGATCGAAAATATTTTCATCCGGACTACATCGAATTTCACGGTGATGCCAATTTTTTAAAAGCCGGTATTGTCTTTGCGGATAAGCTGAGTACCGTCAGCCCGACTTACGCTGAGGAAATCAGAATGCCCTATTACGGCGAGGGTTTGGACGGCATTCTCCGCACACGCTCAAATGATCTGACCGGCATCCTCAACGGCATCGACACCGCAGTCTTTAATCCGTCAGCCGATCCGCTGATACCTTTCCCTTATGATGTTTCATCACTTGATGAAAAGCAGAAGAACAAGGAAGCGCTTATCGCTGAACTCGGAATGAATATAAATTCTCAGGCTCCGCTTATCGGAATGGTGACACGGCTGACAAAACAAAAAGGAATCGATCTGGTGATGCGGGTGTTTGATGAAATCATTCATACCGGCGCCGGTTTCATCCTGATCGGCACGGGCGAGAAGCATTATGAAATTTTCTTCCGCAGTATTGCCCACCGTACGCATAACCGCGCCATAGGAATAACCATGTTTGATGACCGCCTGGCGCACCGGATATATGCCGGCAGCGATTTTTTCCTAATGCCTTCCATGTTTGAACCGTGCGGCCTTGCGCAGATGATTGCGCTTAATTACGGAACACTGCCTATTGTCCGTTCCACCGGCGGGCTTAAGGATACCGTCTGGCCTTACAATGAACACGAGGACACGGGCAATGGTTTTTCCTTTGACAACTTCAACGCCCACGACATGTTGAACACCGTGCGCTACGCTCTCAACATTTATAAGCAGAAGACCCGCCTGAAATCGCTTCGGACGCGCGCCATGAAGCAAGACTGGAGTTTTAAAAAGAGCGCCCTGGATTACGCGAAACTTTACGTTGCCGCATCACCCTGACTTAATTATTTTATTGACAGGTCTTTAGTGGTAAAATACAAATAAGAGAAAAAGTAATGGAGGTAGCCTGCGTTTTCAAAACGGCAGGCAAAAATACAATGGCGGAAAACAGAGTTAAAACAATAAAATCAAACATCGAGGGCAAATTAAAGCGGCACTATGGACGAACGCTGGAAAACGCCTCCGATGAAGAAATTTTCCAGACCGTCGCGCTCAGCATTCGCGACATGATCGTCGAGCAGTTGGTCAATGCCAGCAGAGAAATCGAGACCAAAGGGCGTAAAAAGCTATGTTATCTTTCAGTCGAGTTTTTAATGGGGCGGGCGCTTGTCAACAACATGATTAACCTCGGCATGTTGGAAGACTACAAGGCGGTCATGAAAGAAATCGGCTATCCCTTTGAAAAGCTCGAGGAACAGGAAAATGAAGCGGCGCTTGGCAGCGGCGGATTGGGACGGCTGGCCGCCTGTTTTCTCGATTCGCTCTCGACGCTTAACCTGCCTGTGACGGGCTACGGCATCCGTTACGAGTACGGCATGTTCTGTCAAAAGATTGTGAACGGCGAACAGACGGAGATTCCCGACCACTGGATGTGCAAAGGCGATATCTGGGAAATCGAACGGCGCGATGAACAGATTGAAGTGCGGTTCGAGGGCATGGCCGAAGAACTCTGGACGGAAGAAGGCCTCACGGTTGTGCACAAAAACTTTCAGCGGGTGGCCGCGATTCCCTACGATATGATTGTCACCGGTTATGGCAGTTCCATACCGGCAACGCTGCGTCTGTGGCGCGCGGAATATCCGGCAGGCTTCGATTTTCAGGCCTTCAACAAGGGCGACTTCGTTTATATGTCGCAGCAGAAGGAAATTGCCGAATCGATATCCAAGGTTCTCTATCCGAAGGATGACCATATCGCCGGAAGAATGCTGCGTCTGCGGCAATACTACTTCCTGGCTTCCGCGACCATGCAGTCCATCGTGCGCGAACACAAAAAACTCTACGGCGATGTGCGAACGCTGCCTGAAAAAATCGTCATCCAGATTAACGACATCCATCCGGCGCTGGCGATTCCCGAACTGATGCGCATCCTGCTCGATGAAGAAGGACTGGGATGGGATGATGCCTATGCCATCGCGGGCCGCGTCTTCAACTACACCAATCATACCGTTATGCATGAAGCGCTGGAGTCCTGGCCGGAACAGTTGTTCCAGTCGATGCTGCCGCGTATTTTCGCGATTATCTCCGAAATCAACGAGCGTTTCAGCCGGCAGTTATGGAAAAGATTCCCCCATGACCGGGACAAGATTTTCCATATGCTCATTATTGCTTATGATGAGATTCGCATGGCCAACATGTGTATTGCCGTGTGCAATGCCGTCAACGGCGTCTCCCAGCTGCACGGCAAGATATTGAAGACCCGCACCTTCCGCGACTTTTATGTGATGTTCCCGAAGAAGTTTACAGCCATCACCAACGGCATTACACCGAGACGCTGGCTGGCTGCCGCCAATCCGGGCCTGTGCAAGCTGATTAGCGACAACATCGGCGATAAATTTATCCGCGATTACCGCGAACTGGAGAAATTAAAGCCGCTGGCGGACGACAAACGTTTTCAGGAAAAATTCGCCCAGGTCAAAAAACTCAACAAACAGCGACTGGCTGATTATATCCGCAAAATTCAGGGCGTCGAAATCGATGTGGATTCGGTTTTTGATGTCCAGGCCAAACGCCTGCATGAGTACAAGCGCCAGTTTTTAAAAGTGCTGCACATTTTATATTTATATAATCGCTTTACCGGTGATGAGGGGTTTTCCCTGCCCCGGCCGGTAACTTTTCTTTTCGCGGCAAAAGCCTCCCCCGTATATCAGAGGGCCAAGGATATCATCCGGCTCATTCATTCTGTTGCCGCCCTGCTGGAAGCCCATCCGCGCACGAAGGACAAAATACGGGTTGTCTTTCTGGAAAACTACAATGTGTCCATGGCTGAAGTACTGATTCCGGCAGCGGATATCAGCGAGCAGATTTCGACGGCGGGATGCGAGGCTTCGGGTACCGGCAACATGAAGTTTATGCTCAACGGCGCCGTAACGCTGGGCACCATGGACGGCGCGAATGTTGAAATATACGAACAGGCAGGCAAAGAAAATATCTTCATCTTTGGCGCCCGTGCAGAAGAAATTGCCCGGCTGGAAAACGATAACACCTATAATCCGAAAAACATCTTCGATCAGAACGAGGATATCCGCAACGCGGTTTTGCGCCTGGTGGACGGATCATTACCCGGAGTCGGCCGTGACCGGTTTCAGGAACTTGGCAATTCACTCATTTTTGGCCACTATGACCGTCCCGATAAATACTTTCTGTTGTATGATTTTGGCGCCTACCGCAAAGCCTTTGAGAATATCCTGAACGCCTACACGGATAAAGAAGCCTGGCTTAGAAAGGCAATCCTCAATACCGCCTCCGCGGGATATTTCAGCGTTGACCGCACCATAGAAGAATATAACCGCATCATCTGGGGCCTGGAGTCCATCCAGGACCGGAAAGGAGGCTGACCATGCTGAGCAACTATCGCACTGAAATGCTGCATGACTCCGTGCTGGATATGTTTCGCGATCCGGTGGGTGCGGTGTGTGCCGGGACTATGGTCAAACTGCGTTTCCGCGCAAGGCTTCCTAACGTAAGCAGTGTCTATCTGTGCCTGTTCAGAAAAGAGTTTCGTCAGGAACACATTATGCGGCAGATTGGCGATTTCTGGGAAGTCGACATTAAAGCGCCATCCGCTCCCGAAGTTTACTGGTATTATTTTACAGTCAATATCGACAGTAAAATCTGCTATTACGGCGCCCAGGGCAGCCGTACCAGCGGCATCGGCACTGTTTACAGCAATCAGCCGCCTTCCTATCAGATGACCGTCTATGATGCCGGCTTTGACGTCCCCGAGTGGTTTCAGAAAAGCGTGATGTACCAGATATTTCCCGACCGTTTCCGCCGCAGCGACGACCAGACCGCAAAAAAAGGCATCGAGTATCACCGCGCGAAGGGACGGAAAGTTCATTATCACGAAAGCTGGAAAGATAAACCGTTACACAAACCGCTGCCCGGCGAAAAAGACTACAATCCCTGCGATTATTTCGGAGGCACGCTCAGGGGCATCGAGGAATCGCTGGACTATCTTAAAGGCCTCGGCGCGAGTGTTCTGTATCTGAATCCGATATTTGAAGCGGCTTCCAACCACCGTTACAACACAGCCGATTACCATCATATCGATCCGGTGCTGGGCACAAAAGACGATTTTATATCGCTCTGTAAAAAGGCGGAAGCCTTGGGCATCCGCATCCTGCTCGATGGTGTGTTTTCCCATACCGGTTCCGACAGCATCTACTTCAACCGTGAAGGCAACTATAAAGTGCTTGGCGCCGCCAATAGTCCGGAATCGGAGTATTATCCGTGGTATACTTTTGAAAAATATCCCGACAAGTACCGCTGCTGGTGGGGATTCCCTTCTTTGCCTGAAGTCAATGAACTGAATAAAAACTGGCAGGAGTTTGTCATCAGCAATGAAGATAGTGTTATCCGGCACTGGCTGAAAGCGGGCGCCAAAGGATACCGCCTGGATGTGGCCGATGAAATACCGGATGAAGTGCTGGCGCTGATTTACAAGGCGGCCCGGCAGACGGACCCCGAAGCCATCGTGCTGGGCGAAGTCTGGGAGGACGCCACCACAAAATACAGCTACGGCGCGCAGCGCCATTACGCGCTGGGAGGCATGCTGGATTCGGTAACCAATTATCCGCTCCGCAGCGCTTTGATCGGTTTTTTAAACGGCAGAGCCGACGCGGAGGAATTAAAATGCATGCTGGTGGATCAGGCGGCCAATTACCCGCGGCCTATGTACTATGCGCTGGCCAACCTGCTTTCATCGCATGATGTGGAGCGGGTGCGCACGGCACTCAGCGCGCGTATCGATCCGCACGGGCTTACGCGCGAGCAGCAGTCCTCGTTCGTCATCAGCGACAAGCAAAACCAAAAAGGAGCGCAGCGCCAGCGCCTGGCGGCCGTCATGCAGTACTGCCTTCCGGGTGTCCCCTGCATCTATTACGGGGATGAGAAAGGCATGCACGGATTCCTTGATCCCTTCAACCGGGAGACTTTTCAGGACGCGCCGTATGATCTGACGGGGGATTACAGGCAACTGGCCTCCCTGCGCAAAACGGCCAATGCTCTGCAAACCGGTCATGTGGTGTTCTTTGCTCCCGATCCCGATTGTATCGGCGTGCTGCGTTACGTGGTTGGAGGACGCGACGCGCTGGGGCGGGAGGCCCAGGACGGTGTTTATTTTGTGGCGATTAACCGCGCGGAAAGTGAGCGCATAGTCGTATTCGATTTTTTAAACAGAAATCAGCTTTTTGCCGAAAAGCACCAGAAAATATTACGTCCGGTGTTCAATAAGACCGTCACCTGCCAATTGACGGAAAATGAGTATACCATTGTTGAGGGCCTGCTGGAAATTACCATGGATGAATTGAGCGCTGTCTGGCTGAAAATTGCATAGGCGAAAAACGCCTGAAACGACAGTGTGAAGAAAAATAAAAAAATGAGAGATTGATTATGGGATATCAGGAAACATATCTGCACTGGAAAGCATCTGTTGAAGAGAAAAGTCTGCAGCGTGAAATGGAGCTCATAAGTGGTGATGATGCGCAAATCAGGGAACGGTTTACGGGTGACCTGCCGTTCGGGACGGCGGGCTTGCGCGGCGTCATCGGCGCGGGGACCAACCGCATGAACCGCTATGTTATAGGGCGGACGACGCAGGGATTGGCCGATTATCTGCTCTCCGACGGCAGGCCCGAAAAGAGCGTCGTCATTGCCTACGATTCGCGTCAGTTTTCCCGCGAGTTTGCCGTGGAGACAGCCTGCGTGTTTGCGGCAAACGGCATCAGAGCCTGCATCTTCAAGGAACTCACCAGTGTGCCGGAACTTTCTTTTGCCGTGCGGCATTTAAAAGCAAACGGCGGTGTCGTGATTACAGCCAGTCACAACCCCCGTGAGTATAACGGATACAAGGTATACGCCGCCTATGGAGGACAACTCTCTCCTGAAGAAAGCCGTGCGGTGATGAACCGCATACAAAAAATCAATCCGTTCAGGGATGTCAAAAGAATCGATTATCATGAAGGTCTTACCAAGGGGCTGATTCAGGAAATCGGCGATGAAGTCGACAGCGCTTATTATGAACGTCTTGTCGGACTTTGCGACACCGAAACAGCCGAAGGCTTGCGGGTTGTCTATACCCCTTTACATGGAACGGGATTGCGTACCGTCAAAAATGTATTTGAGGCGGCGGGGATTAAGAATGTTTCTTTTGTAGAAGAACAGGTCATGCCGGATGGACTTTTCCCAACCGTGAATTCACCGAATCCCGAGGACCCGGACGCCATGAAAATGGCCATTTCACTTGCGGACCGTTCAGGGGCGGACATGGCTATTGGCACGGATCCCGATGCCGACCGCATGGGCGCGGCACTCAGAAAATCCGACGGCACCTACATGATGCTGACGGGCAACCAGATTGGCTGTCTTTTAATCAATTATCTGCTGGAGAGGCGAAAATTATCCGGCGCCCTGAAACCATCCGATTACATCATCAAGTCTTTTGTCTCCACAGACATGGCCGATGCGATTGCGCATTATTATGGCGTTACTTCTTACACGGTGATGACGGGATTCCGTTTTATTTCGGAGCTGATTACCCAAAAGGAGCAGACGGACACCCGGTTCGTTTTCGGCTTTGAGGAAAGCTACGGATTTCTGGCCGGAACGTTCACACTGGATAAGGACGGGGTCATGGCTGCACTGATTTTGTGCAAAGCCGCGCAATATTATAAAAAACTGAACCTGAGCCTCATGGATGTTCTGGAAAAACTTTATCAGACACACGGCTACTATCTGGAAGGAGTCAAGAACCTTGCCTTTAAAGGCCTTGACGGCATGGATCAGATGAAGCAAATCATGACCGGACTTCGTTCAAAACCGATTGATTCAGTCGGTGGTTTGTCCGTTCAGTACACGGAGGATTATCTGGTGCGCAGACGAACCGCTTTTGACGGGACGGTGTCGAATATGGAACTGCCGTCAAGCGATGCGGTCAAACTAATTCTGAAAAATGATTCGTGGATTTGTATCCGTCCTTCCGGAACGGAACCGAAAATCAAGATATACTATGCAGTGCGGGAAACCACCCGGGAAGCCGCCCAAAACCGGCTGAAAGAGATTGCCGCCGGTTTTGAAAAGCTCATATAGGGGGCCTGTTGACCGGGAGCGCATTCCCGGAGGGAAGCGCAACTATAAATAGTACTTTCCTTGCCGGTAAAATCCGCAGGATTTTACAAAACGCATATCTGCGGCGTTGCGCTTCAAACCGCACCGCTCAACGTATTTTCAAATACGCCTCGCGGTTCGATTTTTTGCGCGCCTTGCATATGAACATTTTTGAACAGCCCTTTTTTCAGTAAGCCGGTGTGCCGTCCGAGAGTATATCCTGACCCAGCATTTCCGGCGTTACCAGCACGATTCCTTTATCACTGAGATGAAAACGCTCGCCATCCGCGGCAGGATTTTCACCAATGACGGTGTTGTCGGGAATGCGGGATCCCTTATCGATGATGGCGCGGTTGATGCGGCATTTTCTGCCGATATTTACGCCGGGTAAAACCACACTGTCGGTGACCATGCTGTGTGTTTCGATACGGGTCGCATAAAAGATGACCGAGTTTTTGATCAGCGCTCCGGAGATGATGCAGCCGTCGCTGATGAGTGAATTGATAGCTGTGCCGCGCCTATCTTCATCATCGAAAACAAATTTTGCGGGCGGAAGCTGCGCCTGGTAAGTCCATATAGGCCAGTTTTTATCATACAGATTCAGTTCCGGCTTAATGGAACAAAGTTCCATGTTCGCCTGCCAGTATGCGTCCAGTGTCCCGACATCGCGCCAGTAAGCGATATCGCCGGTTTCGTCACGGTAAGGATAGGCTATAGCCACTTTGTTATCAATGGTGCGCGGAATGATGCTTTTGCCGAAATCGTGAGCGGACGTTGGGTCTTTGGCGTCTTCGTTTAGCGAATCGTAAAGAAATTTTGTCGAGAAGACGTAAATGCCCATGGAGGCCAGTGCGGTATCCGGCTTGCCGGGCATGGCCTCCGGCTCTGCCGGTTTTTCAGTAAAGCGGGAAATACGCATTTTTTCATCGACCGACATGACCCCGAACTCGCGCGCTTCCAGGCGCGGGACCTCGATGCAGGCAACCGTCATCTGCGCTTTGGAATTGACATGATGCATCAGCATCTTTGAGTAATCCATCGTATAAATATGATCGCCTCCCAGCACCAGCACGTATTCCGGCGCGTGGCGGTGAATAATATCGATGTTCTGGTAGAGAGCGTCGGCTGTTCCGCGATACCATTCCTTACTCATGCGCTGCTGAGCGGGAATAATCTCGACAAACTCCCCTATCTCGGCGCGCATGAAGTTCCAGGCGTGCTGCAGGTGACGGATCAGTGAATGCGATTTGTACTGTGTCAGGACGCCGATGCGGCGCAGGCCGGAATTGATGCAGTTGGACAAGGTAAAATCAATCATCCGGTATTTCCCGCCGAAGGGAACTGCCGGCTTGGCGCGCCACCGGGTCAGTTCTCCCAGCCGGGAGCCTTCACCGCCGGCCAGTATCAATACCAGTGTCCTGCGGGTAACTTCGGTCGCGATTCTGGTTGAAGCGTAACGGTAATGATTGAGGAGAACGGGTTGCATTTCCTTGCTTTGAGTCATGATTTTTCACCTCCGGGCAAGAATTGAAAAGAAGTTGATTTTTACTCAGGTTCAGCATAAAGCGGCGCTTCGTTGAACATCCGGGATAATCAGGTCAATCGCCCGCGCAGGAAAGTGTGAATTCCTGCGCCGGACGGGGAAAATACTTGCTTTGGACAAACCGAGGAAAAACCAAAGAAAACTGTTCTGATCGGGAAACAAACCTTAACTATAAATTGAATTTCTCTTTGATTTCCTTTTCAGCCTGAAACCAGTCAGCGATATCATCGCAGGCCTTACCTGATTTTATTCTTTCCTGATAGAGGTCGTAGGCTCGCGCTTCAACCTCCTGGAGATAATTCTTCAGTTCAAATTTTTCCGCCTGTTTCGCGGTTGAAGAATCTTTCTTTACCGTTCTTTTTCTGGTGGTGGTTCCTTTTTTAACCGGCATAATGAACACTCCTTCTAATTTTATAATGATTGATTTCCGGTTTATAAAAAATACATACACGCTCAGGTGAAATAAAAAACATCTATCATCCGCCCGGGCGCACTTTTTATCGTAAATAATTACTACGCTTAATAAATATCACTTTAAAATCAGGGAGTCAATGTCTTTTACTTCTTTGTCTATTACTTCTTGTCATAAACAGGTTTTATATATTATATTAACACAACACATTGAGAGGAATGGCAAATGATTGAGGCAGTCGCGGGAATCGATATAGGAGGCACTTTTACCAAGTTCGGGATTATCGACAAAAAGGGACTGTGCCTGAAGGCAAATTCATTCGCTACAGGTTCATACAGTGATGTCGATAAATTTCAGAAACACCTGTATGAGGAAATTCAGACCATGAAAAGTTCCCTGAACAAAAGAATAAGCCTCAAAGGTGTCGGCGTGGGCGCTCCCAACGGAAATTATCATCGCGGCACCATAGAATCCCCGCCAAATCTCAACTGGAAAGGCGTTATCCCGTTTGCAGAAAAATTCAAAAAATACTTTCCGGAAATCCCCGTTGTGCTGACCCATGACGCCAAAGCCGCAGCCCTCGGCGAAATGCTCTACGGCGGGGCAAAGAACATGAATAATTTTATCGTCATTACCCTGGGTACGGGACTGGGAAGCGCTTTCGTCGCAAACGGCCGGCTGATATATGGCCATAACGGATTAGCCGGCGAATTGGGACATGTGAATGTCAAACGAAACGGGCGTCTCTGCCGCTGCGGCAACAGAGGCTGTCTGGAAACATATGTTTCCGCAACAGGACTCAAAAGAACTTTTTCACAGCTTCTTAAATCAAAATCGGGAAAAAGCAATTTGAGAAATCTAAGCTCTGAAGAAATGACTTCCGAAATGATTTATAACGAAGCAAGGAAAGGCGATGTTCTGGCGTTGGAAGCCTTTTCCATGACAGGGGAAATTCTAGGATTCAAATTAGCCGATGCGGTGGCCATTACAAACCCGCAAGCCATATTTATCACGGGCGGCCTTGCCCGCGCCGGCGAACTCATCTTTAAACCTGCCCGGAAATCTCTGGAGAAAAATCTCTTCTCTGTTTTCAGAGGAAAAGTCGAACTGCTTCCGTCAAAACTGAAGGGTGAAAACAAATCTGTCCTCGGCGCCGCCGCCCTCATCTGGAAAGAACTGAATTGAGCGATGCCATCTTTTATCCCCCTATTCTTCAAGAGAGGTCAGGCAGGATTTTATCCAAAGAAATCAATTGCTTTCGTTGTTCCCGTCCGGCGGAGGGTATCGTCTGTGTTTTTTCTATTTCCCTCATCGCCCGGAAAATGATAAGAAACAGATGTTTACAGCAAGCATTCATTAATTGCTTGTGTTTAAAATAAATTTATGAACGATATAGAACACAGAAAGGATTTTTTCAGGATGATATTTAAGAAAATCAAAACTCACGAGTTATTTAATTTTTATTCACATTTGTCAGGAATGATTGCCGCCGTCGTGGGCACGGTCTTTCTGGCAATCGTTGCCAGTTTTTCAGCATCCAGTCTTGTTACCGCGCTTATTTACGGGATTTCGGTCGTTTTTCTTTTTTCAGCCAGCGCGCTGTACCATGCGTTTAAAAAGAAGGAAAACGAGGTGTCGTTCTGGAGAAGAATGGATCGCCTGGCGATATTTTTTATGATAGCGGGAACGTTTACACCCGTATGTTATTTTTGCCTCGACGGGACAGCCAGATGGGCAATGATTGCGTTTCAGTGGGCTCTAGTGGGTGTCGGAGTGATTTCCCAGATTTTTTTCCCAAGGGCTCCCCGGACCCTTTACGCAATAATTTATCTGTTCATGGGTTGGTCCGCTCTTTTCACCATCAAAGAAATACTTTCCAAAATGTCCGTATCGCAGACGGTGCTTTTATTTACCGGTGCGGCAGCGTTTACGCTGGGCGGCATTATTTATGCCATAAAAAAGCCGAAGCTGGTCCCCGGTATATTCAGCTTTCATGAGCTTTTTCACATCATGGTTTTAATCGGTGGAGTTCTGCATTATGCCATGATTTACGGAGTTTATTCCCGTCTTGGTGTCTAAATAATGGATAAGCCCGGGCTTACGGAAAGCGGCGAAACCCATGACAGGCTTCTGGCGGCCGAAGCATCTTTATTTCTCCAGGAATATGAAAAGCACTATTGCGCGCAAGAGAGCAAATCTCCTGAAATCGGCATGCCTTTTTTTCTGCACGCACGGGAATCTAATACAGGCGTTCTTCTCATTCACGGGCTGATGGCCGCGCCGGAGGAAGTAAGGGAGTGGGCGCAGTTTCTACACGCCAAAGGCCTGACCGTTTACGCGCCAAGGCTCGCCGGTCATGGAACATCCTCCAAAGATCTCTCCACACGCAGTTATAACGACTGGCTCGATTCGGTTGACCGCGGCCACACCCTATTGAAACAATACTGTAAAAAAATCCTGATCGCCGGTTTTTCAACCGGAGCGGGCCTTGCTCTGCAATCGGTTATTTTAAAACCCGATGATTTTGAGGCGGTCATCTCGGTCAGCGCGCCATTGAGATTTAAGAAGTTTTCCTCACGCTTAGCCGAAACGCTAAACGCGTTCAATCTTTTTTGCAGGCGCCGGGGCATGGAAAGCCTGGCGAAAGAGTTTATGAAAAACGACGCGGACAATCCCCACATAAATTATCTGCTCTGTCCGGTCAGCGCATTTGTTCAGGTTAAAAGACTGATGAAAAAAGTCCGCCGGTCACTGCCGGATATTCATATTCCCGCGCTGGTGATTCAGGCAAACCGTGACCCGAAGGTCGCGCCGCAAAGCGGCCCGGCAATATATGAACTTCTTGGTTCGGATAAAAAGCATTTCGCCTGGGTTGATTATCATATGCATGGCATTGTGCGCGGTAAAATCGCAGAAGACGTGTTTATGGAAATCGAATTATTTCTGGCAGAGTACGGTCTTATTCGTCTTCATCCGCGATAGAAAACGAAATTTTTTTTCAAGACAACAAATCATGTAACAGATTGATTTATATTGGAAAACAGCGTATTTCCACCGACATTTTCTCTTATAAACCAGCCGTTTTACAAATAAAGCTTGACTATTATCTGCTTCTGCCATAGCGTCACAGCAACTTCGGATCTATGGAAAAAAGATGCGAAGGAAAGAGTTGAATTTAGACATTTTGAAGCACATAGGTTAGCCACCAGGTACTTTATGGTCTTGGTGGCTTTTTAGTCTGTCATCGTGCTGATTCGACTTTTTGAAAATTTATGAAAGGAGGATCAGAACTATGTCAGAAGGTAAAGTAAAATGGTTCAACGAAAGCAAAGGCTTCGGCTTCATCGAGAATGAAGAAGGCGGCGATGTTTTTGTACATTTCAGCGCAATTCAGGGCGATGGTTTCAAAACCTTGAATGAAGGCCAGCGCGTAAGCTTTGATGTTGCCAAGGGCAAAAAAGGTTTGGAAGCAACAAATGTAAAAGCTATCTAATTTCAGTTAAAAAACTGACCATCAAGAGCGCTCCGGATGAATCATTCCGGAGCGCTCTTTTTTATTATAAGCTTTTTGGGAACGGTTTGAGACCGTTATCTACTTCTCTTCAATAATAATAAAGCCGGAGATAAACGCCCTTCCCTATTCTATTGCCCGGCCAGCCAGTCCAGCGCCTGTTCTTTTGTATCGCACAGGGTCAGTTTTCTGCCGGAAATTTTCAGTATGGAGTTGAGTAAAATCTGTTTGAGCCCCGTCACACCGATTACCGCCGCCGCGATGACATAGGGTTTGTTGCCTGCCACGTATTCCTTCAGGGATTGTGTGACATGATCGTTGAACCGGGCGTTGGTCAGATCGGTGAGCGTTAAGAGGGATTTCTCGGGCTGGCTTCTGATGAATTCCTTTGCCTCTCTGATCAGCGGAAGAGCCTCCTCAAAATTTACATTTGACCCGTCCAGATAAAGAATCTTTTTCTCCCTGTGCCGGATATAATAAATTCTATCCATCAATTTCCTCCTTGTTCACTTCTCACTGATATTTTTCTTAAAACGCTTTTTTCAGGATGGACAGGGCGTCATCGCAGGTGACTTCCCGGGGATTGTAAATCAGCGAGCCGTCATTGATGGTCAGTTGGGCAATAGCCGGAAGCTTTTCCTCCGTAACCCCGGCATCCCGGAGCCTTACGGGAATTCCTGATATTGAACTGAGACGATTGAGCAGATCGCGAACATGGGCGGCAGTCATCATCGCCTGCTTTATGTCTTTGCCCTGACCGTTCTGACCTCCCAGTACACAGCCCAGTTCGGCCACACATTCCGGTATTTTTTCGCTGTTGTATTCCAGCACCCAGGGGAGAAAAATCGCGTTGGCCGTGCCATGCGGCACATGACAGATGCCGCCGGTGGCATGCGCGAGGGAATGGCATACGCCGGTCATGGAGTTGGAGAAAGCCACACCGGCAATCAGGGCGGCATTGGCCATGCCCAGACGCGCTTCTTCATCCCTGCCGTTTTCAGTCGCGCGCACCAGATATTTTTGAATCAGTTCGATTGCCCCTTTCGCGAATATGTCGGATACGGGATTTTTCTGCAGACAGGTATAGGCTTCCGCGGCGTGCGTCAGCGCGTCCATGCCCGTCATGGCCGTAATTCTTGGGGGCATGGTCGCAGTCATGGACGGGTCAAGGACAGCGATACGGGGATAAAGTTTATCGGATATAAACGACATTTTACAGTTGGCTTCTTCATTATAGATGACAGCCGCTTTTGTAACTTCGGAGCCGGTTCCGGCCGTGGTGGGAACGGCAATCAGAGGCTTAAGATCCGCTTTGATATTTTCGGCTCCCTGAAGTTTGAGGAGGTCGTCGGATTTTTCGGATACCACGATGTTGGCACCCTTTGCCGTATCGATGGCGCTTCCCCCGCCCACGGCGATAAAGCAATCACAGCGCTCCTTTTCAAAAAGCTTGGCCAGTTTGTTGACGACACGGTTGCTGGAATCGGGGGGCGTCTCATCGAATATCAGACCGATTTCGCAGTCCGAGTCGGCAAAGGCGGCCTTTATAATTTCAATCAGTCCGGCGCCCGCAACGCCTTTATCGGTGACAATCATGGCGCGCCTGCATCCCAGCAGACCCATCTCATAGGGTATGTTGCTTACGGCTTTGGCACCGGAAAGAATTTTTATGGGACAAAAGAACTGAAAATAATTCGGCAGCATATTGTGTTTCCTCCGTTGATATTATTTGAAGTGTTTTATCGTGTTCACGATGATTTGCGGCACCAGCATCAGATAAACTTTGCTTTTATTGACAACGCCCCTGACGCCAAGTTTCGGCGTGGCCTTGAACAGACGCCTGTAGGCAAAGACTGGAAACAGATAGGCCAGCACAAGCCCGATGACGCGGTTGAACTGCTGCGCGCAGGCATTGTCTCCCTGAATCATGATTTTGTTCTGAGCCATGGCCTCATGCGTGCTCTGAAATCCGACAAATACCGGCAGGGCCGCGTCCAGATTTTTGAACATGAAGGCGACATCGGGATGATGAACACCTTTTCCGACAACTTTTATCCGCTCGCCCTGCTTGACGAAAGTAATAGCGGGCCCCCGTGGCAAAATCTGCATGGCACACCGACGGCCTTCATCCCAGCCGGCAAGTTCCTTCCTGATTTCCGGAACAAATTTTGACGCCACTTCAAACGCCGATCCGAGCGACAGCATCATATTATCCACCAGCAGAAACTTGGCCCTGGACTGAAGCTTAGGATAAAATGACAGCCTTCGCAGGGGACTGACACTTTTATACTCAATACCTTCCATAGCATTACGCTCCTCTTTATTTATTATGACTTTTTGCAGAAACCTTTTTAATCCGGTAATCGACAATGAAACGGCTGATTCCCGGCGACAGCCTGCTGCCCCATTCAAGCAACCTGCCTGCAAATCCGGGAATGATAAGGTAACGGCCCTTCTGGATGCCGCGGATAATTTCATCGGCAACCACATCAAGAGGAAGGACGGGGATCGTCTGCGTCACTTCGCGGTTTTCTGCGGTGCGATAGGTGTTCAACTCCTCCACCATGGGCGATTCGAACTCGCCGGGGCAGACAAGGTGTACTTTGATGTTATGCGGTTTCATCTCCGCGCGCAGCGTATCGGTCAGCCCAACCAGCGCAAACTTGGAGGAACAGTAGGCCGCGTACCCGTAGGATGCCATTTTCCCGCCCAGCGAAGAAATGTTGATAATTCTTCCTCTGCCTTTCTTCATGAACAGGGGCAACACGGCTTTTGTACAGTTCAGAACACCAAAGAAATCTATATCCATGGTTTCGCGGAAGGTGGAAAGGGAAAGCTCTTCAAAGCGGCCTTCTTTGAGGATACCGGCATTATTGATAAGCATATCCGGCGCGCCGAATGTTTCTAATATTTTCCGGAAGGTCTGTTCCACCTTATTATTATCGGCAACATCGCAGGAGAAAATTTCTATCTTCTGTCTATCTTTACATGTAGCGGACAATGACTCTTTTATAGCTTGCAGTTTCTTTTCATTGCGG
This sequence comes from uncultured Smithella sp., assembly GCA_964394185.1. Classification (GTDB taxonomy): domain Bacteria; phylum Desulfobacterota; class Syntrophia; order Syntrophales; family Smithellaceae; genus Smithella. The sequence continues at coordinate 10,070 of CAYMWM010000014.1, read as the reverse complement.
GCAATAAGCGCAAGATTGGCGCCCTCCTTGGCAAGCCTTTGAGCCAGTGCCCTGCCCAATCCGCTGGAACCACCTGTAATAATAATGACCGAATTGCTGAACATACACCCCCATATTCGCGCAGAAATGAACAAGCTTATTATGGAGCAACATTTTCACATATCGTGCCAGATAAAATATTCTTTAATATCTAAATGTTACGGCAGGCGGCGCTGATATTTCCGCCATATTTGGCGGAAATATCTTTACTTTTTGGTGGTTCCGCCATATATTGCGGGCACAAAGAGGGGATATATGAAAAATCATCCGGCCGAATCATTCAACGATTGCCTATCCAAAATATACAGCAGCAAAGACCTGAAGACTTCCATCAGAATGCTTTATTCCTTTTTTAAGGATTATGTTCCGCTGGACTACATCACATTGATTTTTTACGACGTGGAACAGAGCGCGATCAGCTTCAGGATACATTCCACGGGGGAAAGCGTCGTTCTTGTGGACGACGTTTTAAAAGTTTCGGACGATACAAAAAGAGAAGCCCATGCTCTTATCAACAGCGAAATCAGAACGCTCTATATTCCCAACGGACAAAAGAATCCCATCGTACTGGAATTCGATTCACATGTCGGCATTCAGGAACCCGCATCAACCATTGCGCACGGGGTAGAAACGGTACAGAATCAATACGCTGTTCTCGCCCTGGTTGTCTGGGAAGAAGACCGGTATGACCTCAAAGACATCGCTCTTATAAAACGCCTCGCAAAACCCATCGACAATGCTCTCCGTCACATCTATTCACAACTGGTGGTGGCCCCCCTGAGAAACAGGCTGGCTTCCGACAACCGGGAGGCGCGAAAAAGGACTGTGATGAATTCGGCTGAAGGCACAAAGGGATTGAGAGACGTTATGTCACACATCGAACAGGTGGCCAGACTCGATACGCCGGTTCTGCTCATGGGAGAAACAGGCGTCGGCAAGGAGCTGATAGCCAACACCATCCATCAGCGTTCAAGGCGCGCCGACGGCCCCCTCGTCAGCATCAACTGCGGGGCCATCGTCGAAACACTTCTGGACAGCGAACTGTTTGGACACGAAAAGGGTGCTTTTACCGGCGCGAGCAGCGTGAAAAGCGGATTCTTCGAGCAGGCAAACGGCGGCACTATTTTTCTTGATGAGGTCAGCGAACTTTCGATGCTGGCGCAGGTAAAACTGCTCAGGGTACTTCAGCATATGACCTTTCAGCGGGTCGGGGGACAAAAAGTTGTGTCCGTCGATGTCCGGGTGATTGCCGCCACCAACAGGGACATCCGAAAAATGGTCGAAAACAAAGAGTTCAGAAAGGACCTGTGGTTCAGACTCAGCACCTTTCCCATTACCATTCCGCCGCTGAGGGAAAGAAAAGAAGACATCCCCGAACTCGCAGAATTTTTCGCCAGGCGCATGACTGTGGAGATGAACCTTCCCTACCGTTACCGTTTCGCGCCGCACGCGATGGAACAGCTTCAGAGATACGACTGGCCGGGAAATGTCCGCGAACTGGAAAATGTCATCGAGCAGGCTTTGATTCTCAGCCACGGCGCGCCGTTGTCATTTCCCCATCTTGATTATATCCATCCCGAGACAGGGTCTGCATCTCCGGACGAAAAACATCCCAGGGCACTGACCATGAATGAAATGATGCGACATCATATTACCGGCGTTCTCAATATCGCCGGCGGGAAAATTGAAGGGAAAAACGGAGCCGCGGAAATCCTCGATATGAAGCCTTCCACCCTGCGTGCCAGAATGAAAAAGCTGGGAATACGGGTGACAAAATTTCCGGATAACATAAGCGATGAGTATAGCCAATAAACGACAACGAGCCGACTTTGTTGCGCTCGCTTTGTCATTCCCGCCACCATCCCCTGTAGCGAACAGTTACAAACCCTTCCTTTACCGGTCCTCCGCTGGCGGAGGTGTCACAGCGTGACGGCGGTGGACAGAGGCATCAGAAAACTGGTATGGTGTCCCCGGATTTTTTTTATGCATTCCAATACATACCGGCAGAACTTGATCTACCAGCTTCTTTAATTGTATTTAAGAATAATTCAATATCTTTGCAAATTACATTCATTCAAGTTAGCTTTTTATTATGACATTACTAATATTTATTTTTTCCATTAATAATAATTATGGTCTTCTGTTTCCCAAATTTATTCGCCTTTGTATATCATTTCTATTAATACCGGGTGGTATTGATTTATATTTAGTAGAGGAGCCTGGACACCGTAAATCTGCCAATTGGTGATCACGCAGTGCTTTTAAATCTAATTTCATTGTTATTATTTAGCGGGTCCTGCGCTTCTTTCTGGATAACAGATTGAAACTCGGCAGTCGGAATATTCTTCCGCTTGGCTTCATCATGAATAAATGTTTCCACTTTTTTATTACTTTCTTTCTTTTTCATTAGTTAATCCTGTTTAACATCATTAGCTACATCATTCGAGAAATGTTATGTACCTGTCAACTATCCATCTTAAATATAAGGCATTGTTTTTACTACATTAATTAAAAATCGTTTAGTTGCTTTTCCTGTTCCAGTCAACTACCCGTCAACTAAATTTTTATGCCCAAAAAGGCACATATTTTCTTAATTTCATTGCAGAATCTTCATCAAACAGCTTGATAGCTTCCGCCTCAATAGCTTCTCGTATATAACGGGAAGCCATTGATTTGTTCTCCGGCTCAATGCCAAATCGTTCCCTCAACGTTGTATTAGTCATAAAGTCTCTATTTACATACCGTAAACAAGCATGAAGATAGCATGCCCTTACCCTATCGGCCTTATCCATTTTTGTCAGAGGCCGATGCGCGAATAAAACAGCAATAGTATTTTCGCTGTTCACCTCAAAAACAGGTGCGGGCAGTTGAAAATATTCTGTTTGAAAAACGACCTTATCAACGCCACTACCGCGCTCTTCACAAACGCCGATTCTCCTCATGAATGAAGCCAGTGCCTCATTCCGGGATCGCGGCGGCGAATCAAGAAATCGTTCCGTTTTAACAAGAGGTACTCCCGGATTACGAATCTCCAATCGGTCATCGAAGATTTCGATTATAGGTCCTGCACCACTAATGAAAAAATTCTGGTGCAGTAATGCATTAGCTACCAACTCGCGAATTGCCAAATCCGGATACATAGGGACTGTTTTTCGCAATGCCTGTTCTATTATCTCATTGCTTGGTAAAAGACCGTTAATGAAACCAATGAGTTCCTCAAAACCATTGGCATATCCTTTTGTACCCTGCTGCTCGCGAATGGTTTCTATCCTGCTGTTGCCCTTATAAGAAATTACCCGCACCGCCTTGCTTCTTAGCGCTCTGAAATCTTCCAACTTTTTAGCGAAAAGTATAGCGCCAAGATTAGTTATATTCCAGTTGCCGGCATCCGTTTTTCTGAGCAGGTCATCTTTTTCCAATGCCGCTAAAATACCGGCCTTGTTGTCCGGTAGTGGCCGTCCAAGCAATTCAAAATAAGCCGGATAATCCAGTAATTTCAGAACCTCATCACTTGTTATATTTTCCGCGGCGATGAGTGATTCAAAAGGTGTCTGGTCAAAAATTCTCCACAAATCGCGTTCTTTTTCAGGAAAATCTTTTAACTTCTTTTTGTATGAACCAACTCTTATAAATTCCTGATTCTGAAATTGTACAGGGTGTCGAAAAGCACGCCCGATTTCCAGCAGCACCACTTTATGCCCCGCTATCTCAAAAGGATAGAATCGAAAATGAATTTTGGGAGATAGTAAACGAAGCAGCCAGTTTTCCAACTCTTCATTTCCTATTTTTACCTTAAAAGGCGAGAAAGTGGTACCAATGATATCATGTGACTTGTCATCAATACCCCAAACCAGATATGCGTGGGCCTTGCCGCATAATGCAGCAGAATTAGACATAGCAGAAAGATATTCGCCCATATCCTGTGGATCGGCGTTATTATGCTTGAACTCCAGCCATTCTGTTTCACTTGGTAATTTACACAATTCCTGCAGTAGACTTATAAGATATGCCGGGTTACGGTCAGTTGTCATGGCGACACCACATTTTTAAAGTTAATTTTTTTCAATATATTTATTTGGAAAGTATATCACTTTTTTATTTAATAACTTTTTCCATCATATCATTAAACTCTTTTTCCACTTTTGCCTTAAAGTCAGTCTCAATTCGATAAACTTCCGTAAATTCGGCAAAGGCCCAACGGCCATATTGTCCGTTGTTGTTTACACCGGGTATCCAGTAGGTATCCATGGTTGATTTTTTGTCTTTTGCGTCTTCCCGGCGGTAACCCTTGATTTCCACAATTAGGTTGAGCAAATCTTTCTCGCCCCGGCCATCGTCCACCTGCACGATAAAATCAGGCAGGTAGATACGGGTTTCCGACCCATAGCGGTAAGGTACTTCCAGACCGAGATTGTGATTTTTTACATAAGCTTTAACTTTCGGGTGCCCCTCGGCTACACGGCAGAATTCCGCTTCCCAATCACTATCCAGTATCACCCAGTTGATATGACAGCGCCGTGCATCCGTTTCCCATCGGTCTTTTTTGGATGTATTGAAATTGACGTGTATCGTGGAACCGGTCGGATTGTATGAGTCCAGAATTGCTATGATTGGAGAGACACCTTCTTGTGGCGTTCGCATGATTGCTGCGGTAATTTTCTCGCAAGCCATATCGGCAAGTTCCTGATACATGAGTTGTGCCGGATATGTACCACCTTTACAAATCAGGCAATTATCAAGCCAGTCTTTGGTAATACGCTTTAACTGGCCGAATAAATGCAGCCGGGGCTCTTCGCCGGGGTCACGGTATTTCGTGTAAATCAATCGCTTGGTGAGATGAAATATAAGGGTAGAGCGGCGCAGGTCGCCTGTATGAATAAGATTCAAGTCCACACCCTCACCGATTATGCCCTGGTTTCTCGTATTAGTCGGCCCAACGAGATCCGGCGTTAAGTCCATTTCCGAGTCTTTATCGAATTTGACGCTTAGTTTTTCCTCCGGCAGTTCAACTCTGTAACCGGCCACACGGGGAAATCGGATTTCCAGGCTATCGCGTTCCGGGCGTACAGCCTTTACACGTACGGTTTCCCGTGGCGGCTGAGGCGGCGCAACCACCGGCTTGGCTGTAAAGTCAAAAGGAATACCCAGTACATCGGCATATTCGACATTGAATAAACCATCTTCTTCATTAATCTCATAAGATTGGCGACGCAGTGCGCGTCCAATAACCTGTTCACATAAAAGCTGGGTGCCAAAAGCCCGAACGCCCAGAACATGCGTGACCGTGTTGGCGTCCCACCCTTCAGTCAGCATGGATACCGATACAACGCAACGAATGGAATCTCCCAGCCGGTCTTTTTTGCCGACCGTGTTCATGACTTCCCGCAGCAAATCCTGATCTGTCAATTTTTCGGCCTGGCTGCGGTCACCGGTTCGTTCAATGATTTCCCGGCGGAAACGGTCGATTTCGGGTGCTGCCATGGTACGAAAATTATCATCCAAAGCCTCACCGGATTCCAGTTGCTCACTATCGATTAAAAGCGTTCGCGGCCTGGCCAGTGGATTGCTGTAATCATCAAAATTGGAAAACAAAGGAAACTTCCCTTGAAATGGCGGCGGCGTAACGCCGTCTTCGCTTTCCGGATATTCAAAACCGGCAATATAATCATAAACAAGTTTTGACGTTGATGTGTTGTTGCAGACGACAATAAAGCATGGCGGCAGTTGCATATGCTGCTCTTTCCAGAGATTATATGTTTTTTCATAATGGCCATAAAGCGCTTCCAGAGCTGTCTGTAGACGAGTCGGCAGTTTCAAAGGATCAAGTCCAGTAGCTTTACCACGGCCTTTTTTCGGCATATCTTTGCGAATATGTTCCCAGAGATTGCGGAACATCGGTGTTTCACTGCCGGGAATATTATCAGCCACCGGAACACGCGGCAGTTTAACAATACCGCATTCAATGGCATCCATTAATGAAAAGTCGCACATGGTCCAGGGGAATAATGTACCTTCGGCATACCCGGAACCTCTCAGGAAAAACGGGGTTGCCGATAAATCAATCACATTATTAACACCGATTTTCCGGGTAACGGTTTCTATGCCATTTATCCAAAGCCTCGCTGCTTCGTTATTGCTTTCAGCTTCTTTTCTGTCGTCACCTTTTAATTCATCATCTTCTTCCGGCTCAGGTTTTTCGCGATAACAATGGTGTGCCTCGTCATTCATTATCATGACGTTTTTCATGCCCATAAGTTCGGGCATGACACGCTGAAGCATCTGACCTTCAGTTTCGAGTGTTTTGAGCTCTTCACCACCCTTACCCTGAAGCAGCGCACGGCCGCCCTTGGAAAGTTCCAAAAGATCACGCAGTTTAAAGGCATGGTAATTGGTGATGACAATCTTGGCACGTTCCAATTCACGAAGCATATCGTTAGGTACGAGTTCACGGTTCTTGAAATAACTGTCAGGATCATTGGGTTGGAGAACACGCAGCCGGTCTTTAATCGTTATACCCGGCGTCACTATCAGAAACCCGCGCGTAAATTTTTTACTGCCCGGATGTCGAACAGCATTGATGGTCTGCCAGGCAATCAACATGGCCATGACTGTTGTCTTGCCGGCGCCGGTGGCAAGTTTGAGTGCCAGACGCGACAGATTGGGATTGGCATAATTGTTGGCATTTACCAAATGTTCCAGAAATTCTTTCCCTGCTTTTTCATTGGGTGCAACTTCGGTTAACCAGATGACGGTTTCTACCGCCTCTATCTGGCAAAAGAATGGGCGATAAGCGCTAAACTGATGATGCCGCCAGTGTTGCAGCAATCGCGCTGTTTCCGGCGTGACTTTCCAATCGCTTGGATTGGGAATGCTACGCCATTTATCAATATGGTAGCGCAGATTATTAATAACAGGCGTGGGGTCATATTGCTGTTTTTCCGTTGAAAGCCCTTTGCCTTCATCAAAAATAATATTTTGTTGTGAGACGGTTGATTTCCGCTTCTTCGGCTTGGGAATCGGTGTGATATATTCGGCGCGACGGCGTTTTTCTTCAATCTTTTGTGTAGGCTGTCCTTGTTCATCAAGTTCCCAATGACGGGATGGATAATTGTATGGGGAATTAAGGATTGGTTTCTCAAAAAATAGATTATTCTCGCTCAATTCAACGTCTCACTTTAACAACTTGATTAATATTACAGCAAAAATATCTGATTGAATTTAACTTGGGACGAAATGAAGTATAGGAAGAACTTTTTTGTATGTCAATTAAATATTAATATTTTTTGAGATAGAAAGAAGCTATATTTTGACGGAAGATTATGACGCTTAGAAAAAGGTACTCAATCTAGAGAGACAAGACGGCTTTCCTTGTATCTTGAGGCGACAGATAGTTCCGGTTTCAGGTCTTTTCTCTGTTTGATGAAAGTATTAAATGTGCGGAATGCAATTTCTGGAGTGTTATTGTTTTCTGAAAGGTGAGAGAGGAAAACATACTTTAGCTTTGAAGAAGCGTACTCCAAAGCAATCATGCCTGCCTGCGTGTTTGACAAATGGCCTAAATCAGACGATATCCTTGCTTTCAAATATGGCGGGTAAGGACCATTCTGCAACATGTTATCATCATAGTTTGATTCTAAAAAAATGGCGTCAGCATTTTTTATATAATCAATGACATTAGAACATTCCACGCCGATGTCAGTCATGACAGCAACATTCCTGTTTTCAGCAGAGACTAAAAAACTACAAGGTTCTGCTGCATCATGAGATTTCAGGAATGTTTTTACATGAATCTTGCCCAATTGTACCTGTTTTCCGGGAGAAAAGAAGTTTAGCAATGAATCCTTTATGATTTTTCCATATGATGAGTAAGTCTGTTGAGTCATGAAGACAGGAATTGAATATTTTCTTGAAAGAACATCAACACCCCGGACATGATCTGTATGCTCGTGGGAGATGAATACTCCTTTAACCTTTGACATTGAAAGCCCGAGAGTATTCATCCTTTCGACTATCTGTTTTGTGCTTATGCCTGCATCTACAAGAATGGCTTCATTATCGTTCTCAAGATAATAACAATTACCATTACTTCCAGACGCTATAGATGCAATTTTCAAAATAAATTTTCCTTTGAATATATAATAACAATTACATACTTTTTAACGAATCTAATATAATTTTATAAGCTTTCTTATTCTTTCTTATTCATCAAATAAAGAGCTCTGTTTTGTTTTATCTTTTGCCTTTTTATCATCGTATTTCTTTAAGAGATCGGTAATGGCTTCTTCAATCAGAATGTTAGCCGGGCATTTTTCATAAATAGCCAGTATTTTGATTTTTTGCAGAAGTTTCCCGTCCAGCGTGGTTGTGAATCTTTCTTTCGTCTCTTCGGTATTAGTTTTATTGGTCATGTTTTTTTATACTTTTATCACCTTTAATTATCAAGCAAAAATATCATTTGACTAATTACGTATATACGTATATACGTATACATATAGGATGTCAAGAGTATAGTTTGAGAAGCCGGAAGTGATGGACGCATAACCCGAAACAAATCATCTAACCTATTGTATTTTAAGGAAAGGAGGTTATTATGGCGCATTTAGTAGAAAGTATGATGTATGTTGGCAAGACACCCTGGCATGGGCTTGGTGTGGCAATTCCTGAAGACAAAAAGATAAGCATTCGGGAGGCAATTATTGCGGCAAAGCTGAATTGGCAGGTTGAATTAAGACGTATTTATACAGAGAATCAGGAAAACCAGGCAAAAGCTGGTATTCTTGATCATTATGCTGTCTGCCGGATTTCTGACAATGCATTTCTTGGTATTGTCGGACCGGATTATGTACCGCTTCAAAATCAGGATGCGCTGAAATGGTTTCAGCCTTTTCTTGATGCCGCAGAAGCAACGATTGAAACCGCGGGCAGTCTCAAAGGCGGCAGGCAGGTGTGGGCACTGGCCAAGATTCGCGCTGGCAATAAGGATGTGGGCAAAGAAGATCCTGTGGCGCATTATATTCTTTTATCTAACGCACATGACGGCTCGGTATCTGTACGCGTCGGTTTTACGCCTATACGCGTTGTCTGCAATAATACCTTGTCGCTGGCGCATCACTCAAAGGCAAGTCAATTGTTGCGCGTCCGGCACACTTCCGGCCTTCATGAAAATCTAGATCTGGTCAGGAAGATTATGGATACAGCCCGCAAAGAATTCTCCGCCACGGTTGATCAATACCGAATGTTGCATAAACGTGGTATTGACGCAAGAGGGTTGGAACGTTATGTAAGAGTCGTTTTCTCTCTTCCAGATGATAAGGGCGGCAAAGAATTGATTCCGAATATTATTTATCTTTTTGAAAAGGGTAGAGGCAGCAAGGAAGCGGGCAAAACATATTGGGGCGCATATAACGCTGTGACGGAGTATCTGAATTATTTTCGTGGTAAAACGCAGGATAATACCTTAAGCAGTCTTTGGTTTGGCGAAGCAACGCATATCAACAGACAGGCTCTGGAAACGGCGCTGAAAATGGTGGCGTAATGTTGCAGAGACACAGATATGAAAGGATATGCGATAGAAAAGGAATCTGAAAAATGAGTACATTAGAGCGAGCTATAATAATTGCTGCAAAGGCACATGAAGGACAAACAGACAAAGCCGGTGCCCAATATTTATTGCATCCGCTTAGAATGATGTTACGTTTGTCAACAACGGATGAAAGAATCACTGCTGTGCTTCACGATGTAGTTGAAGACTGCGGGGTATCACTTGAAGAGCTTCGGGCAGAAGGTTTTTCCAAAACGATAATTGATGCCATAGATTCAGTTACAAGACGACCTGAAGAACCATATGAGGATTTTATTCTTCGTGGGGCGGCAAATTCAGTAGGGCGCAATGTAAAGCTGGCGGATCTTGAAGACAATTGTGATTTGTCCCGCATTGCCAATCCCACGGAGCGTGATTTTAAGCGCATTGAAAAATACTGTCAGCGGTCGGTTTAAATGCCGCCAGTGAGGGGCGGTTTAAAACCCGCCAC
>CAYMWM010000013.1:0-47112 GCA_964394185.1 uncultured Smithella sp. | reverse complement strand
AAATGGCGGGTTTTGATTCGACCCTCACTGGCGGGGTTTAAGTGACCGCTGACATGAAGAAAATTGACTTCTCAAGACAGAGCACTTAACGGCATGGAGCAAAGCGCAATGACGTTATGTGCGAGGGAGCAAGGAAACAACGATGGCAGTATGGCTACATCAAGGCACGATGCGCTAAGCACGGAGCGCTGGCGTGTAGTGCGTGCGCATGGTGCCGGGCTCTTGGCACGGGGTAGCGAGGGCGCGACTCTTGCACGCGAAGCGCAAAAGCAAGAGGCGTGACTGAGCGGGTTAATGCGAAACACAGAACGAAAAGAAGAAAGAGGCATGAACCTAGCACTGCGCCGGCGAGGTCGCCGCCCTGCGAGCGAAGCGAGCGGGCGGCGGGCGAGCATAACAAGACGGGACGGGAACAATGTGGGATGACCAGCAAGGCGGGACCATACCCGGGGTGGGTTAATTATCTGTATCTTTTTGATAAGGGGTAGATACCACGCTTACAAAACGCAGAAATATAGTTAAAATATCCGTAATTTAAAATAATTACAAAAAAGTAGTATGTAACAAGTTAAAATAGTAAAACTCCAGCCGCAGTGATATTTCTTTCATCAACGAAGCATTGAAATCACATCGTAACGATTATTGATAATATGTAATAGAAAGAAATGATTTTATGATTCACCCCAAAATGTTAATTCCTCATCAGATTGACGATTAAAAAACTTTGGTAGCTCAGGTTCTGTCGGACAAGAATATCTGCCATCATAAAGTGCTTTAGCTCCTTTAGCAGGCACATCTATAAATACAAGCTGACCAATTGGAAGTCCTGGATAGAGAGCGATTGGACTTTCGCTTAAATTAACTAGTTCTAGAGTTAAAGCTCCTTTGAATCCTGGTTGAACAGCTGCCGCTGTTGCAACAACCAAACCGAGGCGTCCCCATGATGATCGACTCATTATCATGCAAAACACGTCAAAAGGTAATGACAAGTATTCAAAAGTACCTCCTAGAATTAATTGATTGGGATGAAGCATAAATTTTGAATTAAACTTTATACTTCTTCGCTCATATAGCCTTTTTTCAACTTGCTGCGCAGCAGCTCTACTTGTGATATCTTGTCTCTCTACGTAAGTTTTTTTCGGAATAATTATTGTGGAACCAAGTCTAATGTCTATTGATGCAGGTCCAATCTGCTTTTCAGATAAGATTGGGGTTACAATAAGTTTTTTAGTGTAATCTTGTTCCTGCATTCGTGTTTTGAGTTCTTCTCTATTCAGTATGCCCACTAGTTCTTCTGTTCTCCCAATTGTTAAATTTTTGTTGAATATATGTAACCTCGAAAGACTTAGCTGTAAGTCTTTCTACTTTGCCCATCAAATGAGCTAATTCATCAGCACTTTTCTCATCCTTATTAACAAGAAGATGTATCCTGCATAAAGCTGATGCATTCAGTACTGATTGGAAACTAGCTGGTTTCCCAAGTAAAGATGTGTCGGGTATAATATTTGGTGGAATATCATGTTGTAGCCTAAGCAAAAGTTTGGCTATTTCTACTGTGTTAGGTTGTGTATTGATAACGTTAGGGTACCACGAAGCTAAAAGAACATCAGCATCTCCAAGATAACGTATAAATGCATCTTTTATTTCTTTTAAATGTGAAGTTAAAATATCTTCCATTATCGATCCATATTGATCATCTCGTGGAGAAATAATTATTTTATCAGACGTATGATCTTTAGGAACAGTCCTTAAACAATCTGGAAGCACCTCGGCCAATAGACATTTTTCGGCAACAAAATCTTTTTTTGCATTGCTACAGAAAGTATTAATATCCCCAAAGTTATATAAGCAATCAAGTCGAAAATGAAAGCTAGGATATGCTCTTATTTGATTATTATCGGGAGATAACACTATATTCCATATGGAATTATCTTGTCCCCAGGACAATTCATAAAAAGACAAGAAGAAAGCTGGGCCCATTAATCTTATCCCAACTAAATCGCAAAACAATTCCATTGCTATTTTTCTCACGATAAAAAGAATTCTAGTCAAAATATGAGTCGCTTTCAAAGCGTCTTTGCTCGACAATAACGAATAAATATCGGGTACTAAACCTGCAAAATTTGAATCGAGAGATTGCATCAACTCTTTTTCACGGTTATAAAAAATGGCATGACCATATTCGTGCCCAATATTTGCATATAATTGAAGATTGGCATCTTCAGCAGAAGCAAGTTGAAGACAATAAATATTATTATCTATTAGTTTACTTATTTCAGAATAAGGCATAAGTCCGTTCAATACTCTTGCCAGACCAATTGAGAAAGGTGACATTAAATAATTGTGCTCTGAAGTAAGCGAATAAAATATCTTTGATTCATCACCAGGAAAGAGTTTTTGCCATATATCATCACAGTATGATACTAGGGGCCAAGAAATATGATCAGAAGATGAGTCATCAACTATTTCTATGAATTTTTGCATAGCAAATAGCCGATTATATAGAACGGCAGGATCAATTGATTTAAGATTAGAAGGATTCTCAAGCCAATTTAACACTTCGAGAAGTAAATTTACGGCATTCTTAGTGTAAATAGTTGGAAAATTCGATTCATCAATACGATTAAGAATTTTTTTCGTCCGCGCAATAAGAGAAAGACACTTTGATGAAATTGCTCTTGTCTCATCTTTAGAAAAATCCATTATGATCCACCAAAGATCATTAACGCATTGCAATTTCGGCGTCTGAAAGTAGGGAATGAAGAATAGAACGAAGAATTATGAATTCTTCTTTCTTTTCATCTTTTTGAAAGAGTAATATTTCCGACTTGACGAGATAACTCTCAATAAAATCAGTTAATCGTTTTATCTTGTCTTCGTAGCCTTTCTTAGCCTTTTTCTGCCAATTATTAAACTCGGGAATATCGCTGATACGGGTACGCAGATCAATTGCCGAGGAATACTCGGGTTCTGATGAAGTTTTATTATTTAGTAAAGACTCAAAGGGATTTCTTGAATTTACATCGATTTCAATACCACCCTTGAGAAATTTTTGTAAAGCAATAAGCCTGTCTTTGTCCAATTCTGATAATTCTTGTGGACTATCGACGAAAGTAATGCGCTCAATAGCATGGTCTATTGATTTAAGGTGACTCCACAAACCCGCATAAGGACCTGTGCTAGTCATAGCATTAGGTATCATGGCCGTTCTCCTTTGCCAATTTTTTAAATTATAGCAAAATATAAATAAACTACAAGGTCTTATTTAAACCATAAAATGAACAATAATAATATTATGTTATGATAATATCATAATATAATAATAAAAGTAAATTATTTATTCTGTATATATAAAATAAATCTCTCAAACATCAAATTAAAATAATCAATAATTCTTAATATGAAAATTTATAATGTTTTACATTCTTTGTAGTCCCAGAGTTATATGTTTTGGGAAATTCTTTCCGCATAATTCTTATACTATCGAGAATTAAAACATCATCCTTGCCATGATTTTCAAATGCCCGTCCGAAAGAAACACCTAATTGTTTTTTCACATCTTCTTTTTTATTATCCGTCAGTGTATCATAATCATATGGAGTAACTATTCCAGGCAACTCAATACCTTCCCGACCTGCCAATTCTAAAATATCTGACGCCGTTAACCATTCCTTGTGATGAGGACATTTAATAACTGCAAGGGCAATGTCCCGTAATACCTGTAGATAAGGTGAAATTACACGATTTTTCACTTGTTGATAACCAGTTAACAATGGGGCTTGTCCCATGATGTTTTGGACTATACCGTCTAAAGTTTGTAAGCTTGGCGTAAAGCTACTTTCATGGACTGTTGTCGACGTTTTCGGCTTACCAAGCTTAATCGACTCTTTTATAATCGAAAATACTGCACCAAGAAACCGTGGTTGATTTTTTCTAATATGCTCCAGTATCGAACCTTCTTGATACTTTTTATATTTATAACCATAACGCTTCCGTATGGAAACGGGCAAGCACCGATTCATCAGATCTTTCGACAATGAGCAACCGTTTGTTGTCATTTGAATAATATGCTTCCTTGGATTGACATACATGGCTGTTCTTAACATTCTTGCAAAATATTTTTCCTCAGTCATAAAAGTGCATATGTTCTTGGAATCGAACACACCTTCTTTGATAGGTTTAAGATTATCAAGATTAATAAAAATTCTTCCCTCGATCAAGGCTTGATTAAAACTTTCTTCTAAACTTCCAACACCCCCGCTCTGCTGATTAATAGGATACGGAATCTCATTATAATATGCTGCTGTTAATCTCGTTATAAATCCCTTTCCGGCCTGGCTATCGTCGGCTTCTATATATTCAATAGGCGCCCGGAAATTTTCAATACCTCCCATCATCAAGGCCGGCGTGATTATACTGGCTATAGCGCGTGATTGATCTGACGGCGATTTGAAATCAAACTCCTCAATGCTTGACATTATAATTTTCACCGCCTCATCCACAGGTACAAGCTGAGGCATTGCACCGGTTGCAAAAATGCCGCTATCGCGATCATAACTATTAATAGTTTTGATATTACCATCACCCGTTTCAACAATAACCGGACATTTGGTAACGATTTTAATCGGCGGCAGCTTATTGATAAAAATGTCACAATTTAAGATTCTAGCTGTATCCGCCGTTTTTAAGATAGCATGGATAACTTCCCGTCTTTTTAGAATACAAATTCTAGCAACCTTTTCAAATTCAGAGCAGGCGACTTCAGGTGTAAATATTTTTAAATTCATGTTTTTATCTACAATTTGAATTTGCCCTGATTTGTCATTGCTGTCGCCAGTATCTCTTAAAAAAAGAATTTCTTTTTGTTTGTAAATTTCACCAAGATGTTCAGCCGTATCGCTAATGGTTACATTAGTACCATCTTTGAACAGTAAAACTTCCGGAAGCGTTATTTTTGATGTGCAAATATTGCTTCCGGTTTTTTGATCTGAATCGCGATAAGTACTTCCCGAAAAAAAACTATCATTGCCGTTTCCGGCTGGTATATTAGCGGGCGGTCGATTTTCAATAGCGGGAGCATCAATAAAGTCATAAAAATCTTCGGGAGAATATTCGTTCATATATGTGCATACTCCATTAATTTAACAGGTTTAGGGGGATTAAAAGCATGATTAAATGTGCCAGGTAATCTCTGTAGGTTTATAAGTGACGAAGTATCTTGAATTTCCCATCCATAACGTTGACCATCTATTATGATTTTGTGCTGAAAATCACGTGACAAATTCTTTATTTCATTGCGATCATCGACGCTATCGATATAAAAAGGTTCTTTGAAAAGCCAATACCCTTGAAGTTCGGAAACTGCATCAACTATGAAATCCGGTTTCATGGACTGAGACTTCAAAAACCTAAAAGCTTCGTTTGATGTTGGAAGCACTCTGCCTGAATTCATTGAACACTTAATATCAATATTCATCCACAATCCAGGAACTATAGTTATATCGTCTGGATCCCGATAGCCTCCATCAAGCAAATCACTGCTAAACAAACCTATGCAAAAAAGTATATCTGTTGTTTTTGCCAGCTCGATAGCTTTTAATACCGCCGGAAGCCAACCCTCGGTATCAAATAGATACAAATCCTGATTATCTATGGAGCGAAGTAATAGATGTCCACTTAATGCGTTGCCATACATTTTATCGAGAAACCATTTCATATCCATAGGACCATAAAATTGATGCTCAATATCAGATCCATTTTCAAACCATATTTTATCTATTTTAACTTCTTGACTTTCCATGATCAGACTCCTTTGGTTAAAGTGAATTGAGCCAAGTTATCAGCGTGGGTAGAGGATAAGCAACGCGCTTTCGCACATAAGTTTTTTGTGGGCCTTTACCTTCACTATCAAGATTTTGCATGTAAGAACGCTTGAACGGCAAACCATATTTTTCTGCCAGAAAATCCCAACGACTGCGCCAGACGGGATCAGGCAATTGTTCCTGCAGCCTGGTCCAATCAATCTTTGTACCTTCATTATTTCTGTTTGTTTCCATGTTAATCTCCTTTAGAAAATAATATTGTGAAAGGAAGATTAAATTATTTTATTTATTAAGTATAAGAGAGGTATATGGGGTCATTTAAATCGGAGGGTATTTTGCGACTAACTCAAGAGACTAAAATTTTTATTTTCTCTTTTTCCATTCACAAGGTTTCTGTAATATTTTTTTATAATTCTCGTCTCTAATTTTTTTAGCAGCATCATAACTATCGATGACCATTTTATTACCATTATAGTCGGGATGAGAGTTTCCTAATTTAGGGAATATTATAGATGCGATCTCTCTCGTTTCTGCATTGTTTTCTTTTGCATCTAATATTCTTATATAATCTTTCCAATAAATTTTTTTATTCTTAACTTTCTGAACAACTAAATCACTATGTACTTCCTGATCCTTCTGATAATCTTCTAAAATATATTTATAACGTTCCAATTGTGACTGAATTCCCTGCTCAAGATCTATTGCAATCAAAACCTCATATTTTTTAAGATCAGGAAGAAAATCCAAATCATCTTTACCTAAGAAGTAATTATTTGACCAAAAAAGAGAATATGTCTGATCAACCCGCGGTTTATCAATGTTTGGATTTATGATTTCATCAAAATATAATCCCCATTTATTCCGTGCACCTTCAAAATAAATTTTTTCTGGTTGGTCATATTCTTTTATGCAATTCGGTGGAAATAATGGACAATCCAAATGCTTTTCTTTTTTATGTTTAATAATTTCATCTTTCCTCATTTTCATGGCAGATACCCAATCTTTACGATATTTAGGATTGCGTCGCAAAAACTCCCATGCCCATAATTCTGGCGTGTGGTTATCCATATAATCGTAATTTTTTTCATTTCTCCAACCTTTTGAAGTTGGCAATATATATGTTTCTAGATTTTTCTTTTTTGGATCAAATTCTATTATGTCTGCCATAAATCTACTTTTTTCCATGTTTATTTTTTCAATTTCACAACTATACCGGATCTCTTAGATGCCGTTTTATTCGATTTTTCAAAATTCGCCGTGGCATTTTGTAATGTTCCATTTGATAAATGCGCGTAGCGCTCCGTCATGGCCAGTACAGAGTGGCCCATAAGATTTTTTAAAGTATAAATGTCTGTGCCGGCTTCGACGTGCCATGAAGCAAAGGTATGTCTCAATGTATGGGCGACAACTTTTTGACGCGGATCAATGATATCTTTATTGAAGTCCAAATCATTCACCACCTCAAAAAATATTCTAGGCATATCTGTGATCGGTTCGCCATCCTGTCTTAAAAAGATATAATCATTTGCCCCTCGTCTTTTTCTCGATTTAAACAAGGGATTTAATTTCTTAGTTATGTAAGCAACGCGGCCTTGTCCACCCTTAGGATCCATTACATTAATAATTCCACGGTCAACATCTACATGGCTCCATTTTAATTTCGCCATTTCTCCCACGCGTAACCCTGTTTGCAAACTCAATAGCGCCAGATCATGAGACAACTGATCTTTCTCTTTCAGTGCTCGAAGTAATATATCGGCTTCCTCATGAGTTAAAAAACGTATTCTTTTATTATCGATTTTCGGAATTTTTACTTGCTTTGTCGGAGAATCGCCATTGACAAGCCCATCACGTCTGGCCATGTTCCATACTTGCCGAATTGTCGCAAAAACATACTGTAGGCTTCTAGGAGACATGCCTTCGGTAAGAATATTCTTTTTGATTTTTTCAAGAGCAAAAGGTTTTATTTCTTTAAAAGACATTTCCCCGATGACAGGGTTAATCCAATTTCTAAAATGTTCATTTTCCTTTCTTGACGACCCCCTTTTTTTACCTACAGAAGAAGTAGGAAAGTAGATTTCTTGAAAATATTGTCTGAATATGATATTTTCCTTTTGCAAACGGTGTTGAGCTTCTTTTTCGGCCTCCATGATCTGTTGTGCAAGCTGTCTTCTTTCTTTTGGAGATTTGGCTCCTGATCGCTCTTTGGAATTAAGTTTATACATACGCAGTTGCATTAAGGCATATTCTTCAAATCCGATACCTGGATGAACTTCAAGAACAGATGATGGGATACCATCGGATAGCCAGCCTATTCCGTAACTATGATCAACGTTGTCGGCTTTAAAACGTATACTATAGTATCGGTCACGCCTCTTTCCATGCTTTCTGGTTTCATGTTCATAGTAGCGCAATCCCTTATGCGCAGTCTTTATCCATTTTATTGCCACAAAAATCACCTGCTCCTGAAATCGGATATTTTTACCGCTTTTTTACCGCTATTTCCTCTGAAACTACATCAAATCAAATGAAAGAATATGAAAGAAATATAGAGATATCATATTGAATTGTCAAGTGTTTTATGTGATGAAGTGAAATTAAGTGAAGGCTCTATAAAGGGACTCAAAATCCCCCGTTCGCAAGGACATCTCGGTTCGATTCCGAGCTCCGGCACCAATCATTTCAATGGGTTAGAGAAAATCTTAGGGTTGGCTTCAAGAGGGTTTGAGTGATTGTGCCTGCAATTGTCCAGTCAATTCATGAGTCGATTTTTGCCCATATACTTAAAATTGAGTGATTTTGAAAACTTAGCAGAAGGCCTTCTCAGGGATAGTGAATATAAATTAAAAAGGGGAAAAATTGTTGACGATATGTAATGTAAACTGTTCATCTTGTAAATCGAAAACACAAAACAGCTTTTCTTAAAGGCATTGGTTTTGCGAAAAATTCAACGCTATATTCTATTTCTTGGTATTGTTTTTCTGGTTATTTCCCAACATGATATAGCTATGGGCGCCGGGGAGTATTCCGATTCAACTATCGAACCCTATCAACTTTTTTCGGAATCGTCCTTAATTTTGGGATATGGATCCGGAATTATACGTAAAGTTGATTATGAGACAGCATTAGTTATCCTGCATCTAGGAGTAAATCTGGATAAATATTTCCCCTCTTTGAAATCCTATGAGGGTAGGCTCTATTTTTATATTGAACCGCAATTTAATCCCGTACTTAATTCAGGATCTGATTATGAACTTGGATTGGGTTTGGGGATTCAGTATCAGTATCCGATTAATGATAAACTGTCAGCTTATTGTCGTGCGGGGATAAGTCCTCATTACATTACCATCGAAACGATATATCAGGCAAACGGATTTATATTCTCCGATCTGGTCGGTGCTGGAGTTTATTATCGTATGACCGATTCGTCTGCGGTCAATTTGGGTTTCTGGTTCCGGCATATGTCCAATGCGGCGATGAAAAAGCCGAATGACGGCGTAAACTCTTTTATTGGTGTTATCGGTTACACGTTTTTCTTCGATTCTATCTAATCCATTCTCGAATCCCCACCAAGATTTCCTTGACATGCATATATCCGTTTCTTATAGTTTGAAATAATTAAAATCTTTGCAATATCTTTTAAAGAATCTTGAAACGTTTTGGGAGTAATATTTCAGTCAAACACATCTGTGACCTTGAACTACCTATTAATAATTGTGAGTAGTATCCCATAATAATAAAGAATTGTAATTACGACATATTCTCAGGAAACAAAAAACGAATTTATGAATGCAAATGAACAGAGAAAAACATTATACTTTATCGTTCCAAAATTTCCGTATCGCTTTTTTATAGACAGCAAATTTTCCTTAAAGATATATAATTTAAATGGATACACTTTCCCGTTATCTCTTATCTCTTTAATCAATCTCACTGATGAAACCCAATGGGATATTCTGGTTACCGATGAAAATATCAGTCAGGTAAACTATGACATTAAACCTTCCCTTGTTGTTCTTACCGCAATGACATGTTTTTATGATCGTGCGGTTAAAATTGGGGAAAAGTTCAAACGCAAGAATGTTCCTGTCATATGCGGAGGCATTCATGTATCTCTTTATCAAGGCATAAATGACCATCCGTTCTCATCAATATTGATCGGTGAGGGGGAAGATGTCTGGCACATCATCCTTGATGATTTTAAAAAAGGCACGTTAAAATCAGTTTATACCAATAACGATCATTCTAGTCTGGTCGGTATAGATTCCGAAAAGGTTAGCCGGTATGTCGATTATTCAAAATATATTTTTTATTCCATACAGGCAACACGGGGCTGCCCTTTTAACTGCAATTTCTGTTCAGTCCGGGAATTCAACGGAAGCGAGACTCGACACAGGGAAATTGAAAGTATTGTCAAAGAGATTCAATATGTTCAAAAAACCAAAAAAGAAATATTTTTTGCCGATGACAATATCATCGGTGACAAGAAATATGCTAAAGAGCTGTTCAGCGCGCTTGCCAAACAGGATATTTACTGGAGTTCTCAGTCTTCGATAAACATTGCATTTGAAAAAGACCTTCTTGAACTGGCGGCTCAATCCGGTTGTGAATACCTTTTTATCGGCTTTGAATCAACGCAGGAAGAATCCCTGAAATTATTTAACAAACAGCTGAATTTATCCAAAAAAGATCAGTATCAAGAAGTTTTTTCCAATATCCGGTCTCATGGTATCGGAATTATGGCATCCTTCATTTTAGGCAATGATTCGGACACCCAAGACTCCTTTAAGAAGATAATTGATTTTATAGAAGAGAACAATATTATCTTCTGCATGGTAAATATTCTGACGCCATTACCCGGAACAAAACTTTTTGAAACAATGTTCAATGCGTCACGTATAACAGATTACAAATTCGCACACTACGATCTGCAGCATGCCGTTTTCTCTCCCGCGCAAATGAGCGCGTTGGATCTGGAACAGGGATTATGTTCTGTTTATAAAGAAATTTACAATTTGCATTCGCTGTACAGAAAATCAAAATCCATTCTTTCCGAATACACGTTTTTCAGGAAGCGCAATTCATCCCCTTTCAAACTGAGTTTCTTTCGAATTCTTTCCAATTGGCGGTTTATCCTGCGATTCTTATACAATTTACTGCTCACAGACTCTCCCCGTCATTTAATGAGCAGGATAATTTTTGTTTTTAAAATGATGTTGCTTCTTTTTGATGAAAAAATTCGGGACAAAAGAAATGTTTTCTTTTTTATAACTCAATGTATCAGTTTAAATGATTTTTCCCGTCAGACAATAAAACGGATTCAGAAGAGAAATCAACAATCCTGTTTTTTCAGATAAATTTTATTTTGGAGTTGTTTATTCTGCCTCCAAAAACAAAATAAATTGAAACAGATAATTTTCAATGAATGATCTATAAATCTTTTCAATTCACGGTTAAATTTCAGCGGGGAGTCTCAATTTTTACATCACATTATAATTATCATGCAGATTTCCACTCTTTTTCCCACTGGAGCATATCATTTTTGTTTATAAGCCTTTTCCCCGTAAGAAAAAAATTGCACAGCTCCGCATGCTTATCCAGATATTCTTTATCGAGATCTCTCAAAATCTCTTGAATTGTGTAAAAACATTCTACATAACAGTTTGCCTGAGCATTAGACAACTTTGCTCCCCAAGCGTACGCAATGACTTCTTTTGTGATATAAGCGAATTTAAGAATTTCCTGATTGGTGAGATTAACTTCCATCATATACCCCTATTGAGGATGATAAATTCTATATGCCGACTTGGTTTGCTTTTTTTTAGTTCCTCCCCAAAGGGATATTCACGAATTGCTTTTCGGGTGGTCTCTGTTTTTTGATCAAAGGTCACCCGAAAAAGCTTGTCTTAATAATTTATACTCAAAAGCTACTTCTTTTTTGTCCCGGAGCTCTTTGAACTATTGCAAACCATTTTTCTAAGTTTTTCGGTTGATAATTTGGCATCAATTTTGGCCCATTTTTCAATTGACTTAGGCGCGTTATAAACAACATTCTTTTTGCTGTCGTAAATAGTCCATGAAACGGCTTTGATTTTCTTATTTGCACAGTCAATTTCTGCTATGATTGAGTTCCAGCTCAATACATCGGCACTCGCAGGAACTTTCATTTTTCGTTTCTTGAGCATCGAAAAATCTTTTTCCTTTCCTTCCTTATTATATACTTTTATAATCCATACACGGACAATATTTTTACCTGCTTCCTTAACGCTGCTTTTTTCATAATATTTGTTTCCCGTTTTAGATGAATCATATTGTACCCAATCTTCCGCCCAGGTAAAACTGGCGAATAGAAAAAATGCTACCATAAAAATAACACTTCGAAAAAACTTTTTACTCATTATTTGTCCTCCTAATAGTAATACACAATTTGATATTTTCGATTGTTAAAACTACATATAATACTATTATTTTTTTTAAAAGAGAAAAAATGCCTTCCTATTAATTGCTGATTTAATTTATTTGCTTAGTCATTCTTAGTCGATTATTTTTATGACCTTCAAACATTTTGGCTGATGATTACCATATTTATTAAAAAGCCTTGTAACTACATCTGATTTAATGTTTTATAGCAATTTAAACTTTTCCTTTCATTAAACTTGCAGATGAACCATTTGTCCGTATTATTTAAAATTTATGCTGTCTTTTTTCGACTCCACCACACGGGTGGCTAACATGACAGGCTTCAGGCGACCTGAGCAGAGACGGAATTGCTGACAGCGCCGTCCGCTGTTACCTTGTATGTTACTGTATCGCTGTGAATAAATGGACCTGTAAATACATTCGTACCGCTTGCTTTCAGAACACCATTCACATACCATTGTCTGACAAGGACTGTTTCGCCATCAGGGTCAGTTACGGTTTCCGAACCAGTCAGGCTTAACGTGTTAACGCAGAGAATATTTGGATTTTTGGTATTGGCAGAATTATTGGGTTTCATCGAAACCGCGATAGCGGTTGCCGGCCGGTTTAATACCGGAGCTGTTACCGTTACGGTATAATCCTGTGTTGTTGTGTCGGCCGCTGCCACGGTATAAACCACCGGATTGTTGAAATTGTTGGCTGTTTGTCCGCTTGCCTGAAAGGTTGAGCCAACTTTGACGCTGACACCGGTTGTGGTGAATGTGGCTATCAATGCCGTAACATCAGTCCCGGCAGGTAAATTTACCGCTATCGTTTTATCCGTTTCATTGATTGTTCCGGCAGATTCACCCAGAGAAAATGCCGTAATTGCCTTTAGAGGTGATGGCGCTAATGTAACCGTGACCACATAATCCTGTGTCGAATTATCCTCCGCGGTAATTGTATATATTACCGGATTGGTAAAATCATTGGGTGTTTCTTCGCTTGTCTGTTCGGTCGTGCCGACCTTGACGCTTTCTCCTGTTGCCGTAAAGGTCGCTACCAGAGCTGTAACATTCGTGTCATAGGGCATTCCGGCTACGGCAATAGTTTTGTCCTCTTTATTAATCGTACCATCAATGCCGTTAATGGAAAATGCCGTTATCTCTTTTTTGGAAGACGTTTCTTCTTCACTGGTCGTACAGCCGGCAAAGAATACAATCAACAGACCCAATAAAACAAAACTCACAATCTTTTTCATAATAATACCTTCTTTAAGTTTTAACTCTATCCAACGCCTGCAGAGTGTCCTGCCATGGCGTTTTGCCGATATTTGTTTTTTTATTTAAAGTAATTATAAGAGGATTCGCAGTCTATGTCAAATTTATTAAAATTTGTTGTTGATTCAAATCTTGATATGACGGCTCGAATCAGGAAAAAATCGTTATGATTAACTATCTTTAGGGTTTTTGTTTGTCCGTTAATGACAGCAGGATAACCGATAGCGCCAGATACGCTGTTGCCGTCATGTAGTGAGCATTGGATTTAATCAGCCACGGCAGATAGAGTTCGCCGGTCGGCATGACCGAATGGATAATACCGAAAAGCGTTAATACAGTACAGACGGCACTGCATAATGCCGCCAGCCGCGCTTTGTGATCAATCAGAAAAGCCAGCATACTTCCCCAGAGAAGCCCCGTAATAATAAAGCCATTGCTGAGCATTGTAAGGGTCTGATGCATGACCTGCAGACGCGCAGGAAATTTGTCCGGCGTTGCGCCCAGCGCGCCCGTGAACTGTCCCAGAATAATCAGCACAAGACTGGCGATAACCGGCAGTATGCTTAAGCTCACCGCCGGAGAATGTTTGGGCGGCGAATCATTGTAAGCCTGCCGCATGATTTCAAAACCGATAAAGATAAATATCGGCGCGATAACCGCCCGCGGAATAAGACTCACAAAAAGCGAAAGCAGTCCCACGACGGAGCAGACGCCAATCAGTATTCCTGTCAGTAGCGTATACCACCAGGTCGCGCCCATCTTTTTGTACGCCGGGTGGCCGATGTATGGTGTTGTTTGGGCGACGCCGCCGAAGAAAGCCGCGATCAATGATGAAAATGCTTCTGTCAGCAGGATATCCCGTGTGCGGTAATCATCGCCTGCCAGACGGGCGCTTTCCGTATTATTGATGCCGCCGATGATGGTCAGAATGCCGAAGGGTATGGCAATGGTCAAATACTGAATGCTTTGCGGCAGCGATTTGATGAAGTCAACGGAAAATACCGGTAACGAAAAAGTCATTTTCAGGGTTGGCGCGGCAAATTCAGGCAGATAACCGCCATAGCCCAGAATAAAATGAATAGCCGTTCCGAGGACAACGGCTATCAGAACTCCCGGCAGGCGTCCCGGTAATTGCATTTTGCTCATGAGCGCCGTGAATATCAGCCCCAATGCAACCATGCCGACAACGGCTTCGTTGAATATTTCGATTAGTGGCAGGAATCCCAGCAGTAACAGGCCGATTCCGGCAAGCGGCCCCAAAAGACCCGCTGTAGGAATGATGCGCTGCACCCAGCCGCCGAAAAAGGAAGTGAGGATTTTAACGGCGCCGATCATGAAGAGCGTGGCCATGCCGATGTGCCAGGTAAGCTGGGCGTCACGCGTGGCGATATAGGCGGGGCCCATGACGGCATAGGCAATGCCGATGGTTGAAGGCGTGTCTATCCCCAGAGGCATCGCCGTGACATCCGTGCGTCCTGTTTTTCGTTTCAGGCGGATGGCAAGCCACGTATAGACAAGGTCTCCCACGCAGATACCGACGGCCGTTCCCGGAATCATTTTTGTCAGGATAATATCGGCAGGGTAGTTGAACGTGAAGACGAGGATCGCGCTGAAAAATATCAGTACGCCGACATTATCAAGAAACAGGGCAAGAAAAGCGGTTGTCTCTCCCCAAAAGCTGTGCTTCCCGACGGTGTTTTCAGCGCTCATTTCCCCTCCCCGGAATTTCGAAGTTACGCCGCAACTATAAACAAAAACATAAAGTTTGACAATTCGTTTTCTTGAATTTTCATTCCCGCAGGCAGGCTGAAAAACACGAAGATGTATTGACAAACAATGCCGGCTTGTGCTTTTATCATATCAATCCTTTAAATATTTTTAGAAAAGAGGTTTTCAAATGGCTGAAAAATCATTTCCTCTTTCCAATGTTTACCGTCTGCTTGCGTCGGGACCGGTTATCAGGATTACGGCCTCCCGCAGGGGAAAGCATAATGTCATGCCGATGTCGCGGCACGCGATGATGGAGTTCGAACCGCCGCTGGCGGGATGAATCGTCAGTTAAAAGTGAGTATCAAATCATGGGAAATATATTTTCTTTGTTGCCGGAAAAACTGGAGCATGAATTATTCGAAGAATTGCTCTGTGATAAAAATGTCAGGATTGAACGAATTGTTTCGCAGGGGCATACCTCTCCTGAAAACGGCTGGTATGACCAGGAGAAAAACGAATGGGTTGTGGTTCTGGAAGGTTCCGGGTCAATTCTCTTTGAAACGGGCACCGAAGTTACTCTCAAAAAAGGCGATTATTTGAATATACCCGCGCACGCCCGACACAAAGTTGTCTGGACAGACCCGGATGGACTGACGATCTGGCTGGCCATACATTATGGTTAGATATTCCGTCGGTTTTCAAAAGAATATTTTCAGAGAAAATCTTCATAAGAATAATGAAATTGATGTGATGCAATATGGAATATAAATCAAAAAGAGCGATTATTTATGTAGTTTTTTGTCTAAGTATATTTTTAGGCGGTTTTATGCCAATTATTATTGCGCAATATATTTGGGGAGGGCCAAAAATACATAAAGAACACATTTTATTATGCTCTCTGCCATTTATTATTGTCATGGTAATTATTCTTTTTTGGAAAAAAATAATTAATTTTTCATTAAATAATAATGAGTCAGTAATTGTCTTAACTGACAGCATGACCATTAACGTGTTGAAAGTTTTTTTTATCGGGATAGGAACCGGATCTCTTGGTACTTTTATCATTATTGTATTTACCTATTATATAAAGCTGTGACAAAAGAGAGGTTCATAAGATTTAAGCCGGATGCAGGGGGTAGGAATGGGAGCGAATCTTTAATTTTGACATTTTAAAAGTATATTCCAGTTCAAAGAACACCATTAATCTTTAAGAGTTTTAAATTATTTTTCATTTCCAACATCCGCCCTGCCAGATTATGCCTGACTCTGCCGAACTTTGCATGACATAATAAATAACGGCTTGTGATATAGTGAGCCTTGATTTGCCGAAGCGTAGTGCCCGGAAAATCTTAGAGCGAACTATCCCAGGAACGAAGTGACGTGGGATATTGTGACAGGCTATGCGTGTCATTGCAATGTCACTCAAAGGTGTCGGATTGCCATCCGGCATTCGCCGGACAGGCTGACGGTTGAGAGGCGTTTTGCAATGACGTTAAATCGGAACGGTTTATAACCGTTCCCTACGGACGAAGGACAGTACAAGGTGCCAGATTGCCACACCGTCTAAGAGACGGATCGCAATGACATTTTTGCCTTTTTATCCTCCTTCGTCCCTGTGACACCTCCTCCAGAGGAGGACATAATAGGAGAATTGAAAACAGTGTAACCTTATTATTTCTTCCGTACCGGCCGGTATGGCGGGGAGGAAAAACCGCCAAAGCAGTGCTGTCATTGGTTTTGCGCGGATTGGTGATGATGAAGGACAAGCATGATGAAATCAGCAGGAAATAATCTTATGACGGATGCCGTACCGGAAAACGCGGCGGGCAGAATCCGCAAAGCCGCTCTGCCAGTGCTTTTGAGCGATTAATGGAAAAAACAGGGGGAAATATGATAGCATGCGTACGGTGTAACCTTATTATGCTCACCGCAACCGTTTTGGGGATGCGCATCAGGGGTTGGCTGAAACGGGGGGACAAAGGCGCCTTATTTATAAAAACGTACAAAGGAGGAATATCATGAAAAGATTGCTCTTACATATCAGCTTAATATCTATCGCTGTTATTTCTGTTTTTATATTCAAATCCGTAGCGTTTGCCGCCGGTCAGGCAGAATCCATTTCCGCAAAAAGCGTTATACCGGATACAGCGGCAGTGGCGGGGCGGTTGGGACAAGCCGTCCGGTTCCAGACTGTCTCATTTGAAGAAGCATCCAGCTTCAATAAAGATACGTTTATAAATTTTCAAAAATTCCTGGAGCAGTCCTTCCCGAAAACTCACGCGGTATTGAAGAAAGAAATCGTCGGAGATTACAGCCTTCTTTATACATGGCAGGGCGCAGACGATAAGGAATTGCCGGTTCTTCTTGCCGCCCACTATGACGTCGTTCCGGCAGAGCCGGAATCGGGCAGTGCTTGGACTCATCCTCCTTTTGACGGGCGGATTGCCGACGGATTTATCTGGGGAAGGGGCACGCTTGATGACAAAATGAGCGTTCTGGGAACGATGGAGGCAGTGGAAAAACTGCTTCAGGACGGCTACGTGCCCCGCCGAACCGTTTATCTGGCCTTCGGGCATGATGAAGAAATCGGAGGGCAACAGGGGGCGGCGAAAATTGCGGCTCTTTTGAAATCCAGGGGAGTCAAACTGGACTATGTACTGGATGAAGGCCTCACCATTACCGAGGGAATAGTGCCGAACATCTCCAAACCGGTTGCGCTGATTGGCCTGGCGGAAAAGGGGTGCTTAAGCGTCGAGCTTAGCGTAGAGAGTGAAGGCGGTCATTCCATGATGCCTCCAAAGCAGACGGCCATCGGCATTCTGAGCGCCGCGATAAACAGGCTTGAAAACAATCCGTTTCCAGCGAGAATGGAAGCTCCCGTCCGCCGGATGTTCGAAACGCTGGCGCCGGAAATGCCTTTCGGCATGAAGATAGTCTTTTCCAATCTCTGGCTTTTCGAAGGTGTTGTGAAGAATAAACTGGCAGGCGCTCCGAGAACCAATGCTCTTATCAGAACGACCGTCGCGCCAACGATTTTTCAGGCCGGAGTTAAGGAAAACGTCCTGGCGACAAAAGCACGGGCGGTAGTCAATTACCGGATACTGCCCGGCGATACCATCAACAAGGTATTGCAACGTGTACAAAAAACCATCAACGACCCGAGGATAAAGATTACGGCGCTGGAAAGGTTAAAAAGTGAACCATCTAAAATAGCCGATATGGAATCAAAAAGTTATAAGGAAATTCAGCAGGCTATTCATCAGACATTCCCGGAAGTCATCGTCGCGCCGGGGCTTGTTATCGCGGCTACCGACAGCAGATATTATTCTGACATAACAAATAATATTTTACATTTCAGCCCGACTCGTCTTGGCCCGGATGATCTGGCGAGAATTCACGGCATAAATGAAAGAATATCGGTTACAAACTACAATGAGGTTGTGAAATTCTATACACAGTTAATCAGGAATAAATAATTTATATATTAAATTATTTATTGATTGAAATCCTGCACTTTTAAGAATATAAAAAACTGCTTTGTGATGCGGATTCTAAATTAAAATATTGATATAAACACTATCGTAAAAACTATGTCAGATAAAATAAACATTACCCCCTCAAGACAAAAATTAATTATTTATATTATTTTGACAGTTATCACACTTGCTGTTTATATGCAGGTACGTCATTATGATTTTATCAACTTCGATGATAACTTTTTAGTTTTCGAAAACCACAATATCCAGTCGGGAATAACTCTGAAGGCTCTTCGATGGGCTTTTACCACAAACCAGGCCGACTTATGGAATCCATTTCTGTGGTTTTCCCTCCTGTTGGATAATCAATTCTATGGACTTAATGCAGGCGGTTATCATGTAACCAATCTTATCATGCACATTCTGAGTGCTCTCATGCTCTTCTGGCTCTTCAACCGTATGACTCAAAATGTATGGCCCAGCGCATTTGTCGCCGCAGCGTTTGCCCTTCATCCTCTTCATGTGGAATCGGTCGCATGGATAGCCGAACGCAAGGATACCTTAAGCGCTTTTTTCTGGATGCTGACTTTGTGTCTTTATGTCTATTACACGGAAAAACGTGATACAAAAAGATACCTGCTCTGTCTTTTTAGCTTTTTCTGCGCTCTGATGAGCAAAGCTATGGTTGTTACTCTGCCGTTAATCATAATTCTTCTGGATTACTGGCCGCTAAAACGTTTTGATTCACAAAAAGATAAATCAAACTTGATTTCATGGCAGTTGAAAGAAAAGGCTCCCTTTTTCATATTATCGGCAGTTTTTTCCGTTATTACTTTATATATTCAGTATTACATTCCATCACTGCAAAATCATTACTCGAGGAATATGATTTCCCTGGATGACCGGCTGGCCAATGCGGCTGTTTCCTTTGTGACTTATCTTGGAAAAATGTTATGGCCTCATGACATGGCTGTTTTCTATCCCTTTCCGGCTCATATTCCGGCATGGCAAATTATAGGAGCAACCCTGCTGATTATCTTAATCAGCGCTGTTGTCATTGTAATGGCGAAACGTTTGCCGTATCTCATTGTGGGCTGGCTATGGTATACGATAACAATTTTACCTGTCATTAAGATTGTGCAGATAGGTGATGATGCCATGGCCGACCGATATACGTATCTTCCCTCTATCGGAATTTTCATCATGCTGGCTTGGGGCATTTTCCTGTTGCTTAAAAATGAGGCAATGCGAAAAAAGATTCTATTGCCGGTCGCTATAGCGATAATTATCCTTTTTTCCGTGTTAACCTGGAAGCAATGCGGATACTGGAAAAATACCGCGACTATCTTCAATCACACATTGCGGGTCACGGAAAATAATTTTCTGGCGCACAGCATTATCGCCGCTGTTCTGGTTGATGAAGGTAAAATAGACGAGGCTATTGAACACTGCAACAACGCCATCCGCATAGAACCGAATTTTTCCGATGCCTACAAAGTCCGGGGAAATGCATACAATATGGCTAACCAGCTTCAGCAAGCCCTCGAGAATTATAATGAGTTAATTCGCCTGAAACCGAATGATCAGGATGCCTACAACGGCAAAGGAGTTGTTTATGCTAAAGTTGGCCGGTATCAGCAGGCGATTGAAGAATTTAACATTGCCATTCGTCTGAAACAGGATTATGTCAACGCCTACAACAACAGAAGTCAAGCTTATTTATTGATGGGAAATAATGAACTTGGCTGCGGCGATGCGCAAAAAGCATGTGAATTGGGTGATTGCAGAATGATTGATGCGGTCAGGGCAAAGGGTATTTGCCGTTAACGTATTAGATCACTTCTCTGTTGTTTCAATTTCTCAGATAATTTTTTAATAATTTATTTAGCTTAATCCGGAGACATTGAACGGGACCTGCTCCTGAAATCCAGTACCTTGAGTCTGATTTCAGAATCCATTTTATCCAGCATTTCCTGCTTAAGTTTGAAGTTGTTGCTGACATTCTTTTCAAAAATATCATAAATGCGCCGCGCAGCTGTCGGATTTATGTTGAGGTAGAAAATAAAGATATTCTTTAAAGTTCTGGGGTCGTTGATATTCTCAAACCGTGTATGGCCTAATTGCGTTTGTTTTATTTCATCCGTCATATAAGGCAAAAGGGATTTGTGAATAATAACCGCCGCGTTACTTCCGAAGTACAGGAGTCGCCAATCTCCCTGACTTGCCGATAATATTCTGAAAATCAGGGGAGTTTCTCTGTAATGGATAATGGCAATTTTGAACGGATATTTTTTGTTGAATTCATTAATATCTTCTCTGGTCAGTTCTTTGCGGGTAAATTCCATGTAGTCGGAAAGAACCTGATTTCTGTAGAGACCGCCGCGGGGATCAATGAAAACTTTATAATCGGGATAAAGCGCCCATGTCAAATAGCCGCCAATCAGGTAATCATTGAATATAGGGCCTTGTAGTCTGATTTTTTTGAGAAATTCAACCTCATCCACCGGCGCATTATTTTCAATACCGGAACCGAACCAAGTGTCACCGGCTCTATATCTTATGGCGAAGAAAGAAATACCAGTAAGGAAAAAAACAAAAATCAGCAGAGAAATGATGGCGGCTTTACCGGGAATATCTTTTAGCTTCAGCCGCTGAATTAGCAAAAAGAAAAAAACAAAGAAAAAAACAATCGAAAAAAAATGGGATGCCCTGTTTGTCTCCATGCCTTTCCAGTACAAGGCGAGACTTATTATCAAAACAGCAAAGTCGCAGGATTTTTTTCTTATTAAGTCATAAATAAAAAGGCTCAAAACAGAACACATCATTACGGTAATAATCCATGCGGTGATCCTTAAATTGTAAGATGTCGGGTTCGCATCCATCAAATAAGGCCAGAGGCTTTTATAAGCGACAATAATTTTGTCATAGGGCCCGGTATAGCTTTCTGATCCCATCGCGCTCATGATGGTCGGGAAAAGGCTTATCAGATAGTCTGCGCCGTAAGGATTTAAAATTGTCGCCGCTGCGGACAAAAGGCACGCCCCTCCAAAATGAGCCAATTCCTGCTCAGTCAATGATTCCCGGGAAAAGAAAATCTTGTTTAAAATCTCGCCGGTGAAAGCCAGAATCAGGAAAACAAGACCTACGGCAAATGCACCGTGCAGATTAACCCAGAAAGCGAAAATCAGCGGATAAATGTAAAAAAGATATTTGGTTCTTTTAATTTTAATGTAAAAGAAGATAAAAGCCGTCCAACTGAATATTAGAGCGGAAAATAATTCAGGCTTATAATAACGGCAGGATATGGAGCAGGCGATACCAATGGCGGCGATAATAGTCGCGCCGGTCATATCCAAGCGTTGATTCATCAGACGCAGGAAAAGATAAAATGAAAGGAATATGCCGCCGAATATCAGCCACTGGAAAAGCCACAGGCCGAAACCGCCCAGAAAATTGTAAAATAGGTAGACGACTATGCTTCCTAGGCAGGTATTGTATATCCAGGTCGGGTCTGTAGGGGTCCAGGAAAAAACCGAGAGATCTATCTTCAGGGTATGATGGGTCAGATAATATTTGCCATGGGCCATTTGCCACCACAAATCATAATCTACTTTGTCAACCGGATATTTCAGCAGAATCAAAAGCGGAAGAAGAGCAATCATCATCCACTTGAAGTAAGCTGAAGATGAAAGCTTTTGCGAAAAAATGAAAAAAGAGGATAGCCATGAGGAATTGATGCCCGAGATATTAGCCTTATGGTTTGCCGTGACAGCATCCCGATTTCTAGTTCTTTTTTTCTCACCCATGACCTTGTTACATCTCCTTCTCTGACCCGATAAAAAAATCGGGACTATAAAGTAACTTCTACGTAATAAAGGCTTAATATTTTATACCACTTCTATACCACATGTTAAATCGGCATTCAGCCATTTATTAATTATTGAGGATCGAAAAATTGAATGAAAGGGAATAAAATAAGAACAATAATACGGGACTCAATTTTTGTATTGTTGTTCTTGCTTTGTTTCAGTTACAAAAAATTCAGGAATCAAACGGCACAGGCAAAAGGTATTTGTCTGTACATAATTGATATTTCTTCTAATGTGCGGTCCTTGCCTTTAATGGCATGCTACCTGAAGTTATGCGGCTTCGTTGGAAGCTGTACCCTGTGCTTTTTCCGGTTTCTTCATTGCAATGGCATCCGCCGGACATTCCCGGCAACAGATCTCGCAGCCGATACAGGCCTTGGAATCCTTCAAGTATGGAAAGGCATCCACTCCTTTGTCCCGGGGCTCATCCGACATCGCCAGACAACCCACCGGACAGGCATCAATGCAGATGCCGCAAGCCAAACATTTTTCCAGTAGTACACCGGGTTTGGCCCATTCGGATCGTTTGATCATCGTGCATGAAGCACCTTCGGCATCCACGACAGATGACCGGGGACATATCTTGCCACAGACGCCGCATTCTATACATAAATTCCCATCGATTACATGAAGGCTCTTTTTTTCGCCCGAAATAGCGTCAGCCGGACAAACACGTACACAAGCGCCACAACCATTGCATTTTTCCGTTATCTTATAAGACATGTTCTTTACCTCTTATTTTATTCCCAATTTTTGAAGCGTTTCTTCCTTAGGCTTGCCGGTGGTTGCATCCCATCCGAATTGTTCCCAGTAACCTGCCGCAAGTCTTGCCACATCCACAACCCTTCCTTTATTGGCGCCTTCTCTTTGCGGAGGATAACCCTGTGCCCTGTTGCTGATGAAGTTATTTTTCGGCTCGATGCCGTGCTTCACGTTAAAAGCCTGTTTTAAGGTCTGTATCCTTTCGCCTATGTCCATATATTCATTGGGCGTCAACTGCCAGCCCGTTGCCGCATTGAGCCACTCAAAAGTAGGAATTCTTGTTGACCCCAGAAAAAGGCCGAACATACACATGCCTGCTCCATTGCCCAGGTTCATGAACTTACTGCAAGCGGCAGCGGTCTGCGCTTTTTCCTCGTCGATTTTGTACTTGCTGTTTTTTGTAAAGAGAGGGGTCGGCTTGGGCAGACCCTTAACGCGTTTCCACAGCTGGAACATTTCGTAATACAGGTGGGCGCCGATTGTATGACGTCCCGGCGTTGGCTCCACGCTGTAATGAACATTAAAACCCGGATCATTTCGGCCATCATGCATAGCCGGTTCCTGGCCTCCGGCGTGGACCAGACACAGTTCCGATCCCCTGCCGATTTTTGCGGCGGCAACTTTTGTCCCATCAGCAAGGATGTCACCGATTCCTTCCCTCTTGACCATCTTCTCGATGAGGGCAACCATGGCTTGCGTATTGCCCCATTTCAGTTCCAGACCGTCGGTGTCTTTTTGGGTGAGAATGCCCCTCTCGTAACATTCAATGGCGAATGCCGCCGTTGCTCCTGCGGAAATGGTATCCATGCCGGCCCTGTTCAGAAGTTCGTTTAAGTAAAAAATGCTGTCCAGGTCCTCATTCATACACAGGCCGCCTAATGCCAGAACACTCTCGTATTCGGGTTTGTGGGTGTGGGAATACTTTCCCTTCATTTCGCAGATACCGCCGCATCCCAGCGGGCAGGAATAACAATGATACTTTACAATTTCCGCTTTTTTGACGATATCGGGATTGATCTTTTTGGACTTCTTCATGGGGAAATCCTTATTTGAGCCATTCCAGTTTTTCAGGGGTGAATCTCCCATTTCGATGGACATCTGATTCATGCCTCCCGTCCCCCACTTTTTCAGAATGGCCTTATATAAGAGGCCATCTTGAGGGAAAAGAACGGGGGTCAGACGCATGAATGTACCCACAGGGGCAAATGCACTTCCCGGAGGCAGGGGCAGGGGAAAATTGGTCCACTTGGCACAGTGCCGGGTTAGCTTTTTCATTGTCACCGGATCATTAACGCCTATGCGTTGAACACCATCAAGCACCAATGCCTTAAGCTTTTTAACACCCATGACAGCACCCAGGCCTGACCGTGCTGCGATTCTGCCCTTATCGGTGCACACACCTGAAATAAGAGATACCTTCTCTCCTGAAAGTCCAATAACGGCAACCCCCGCTTTTTCACCATATTGTTTTTTGAGCATCTCTTCCGTTTCGACAGCGTCCTTTCCCCAGAGTTCTGCGGCGTCTTTCAGAGTCGTTTTGCCGTTTTTCACGTATAGATAAACCGGATGGGGACTTATGCCTTTAAAGAAAATCGCATCATAACCGCAACGTTTGATCGCCGGAGAAAAGGTGCCGCCGCAATTCGCATCGCCCCAGCCGCCGGTCAGAGGCGACTTGCCCACGAGGGTCCACCGACCTGAAAAATAACTGCCTGTTCCTGTAAGAAACCCAGAGCAGAAACCAAGTATGTTTTCCGGTCCCAGGGGATCTGCCCCGGCAGGCATTCGGTTGTAAAGTATGTAAGCCCCCAACCCCATACCGGACAGATGCTGCTCGTAGACACGGTCGGGGATCAATTCTTCTGTCATGGTTTCATTCGATAAATCAACCATGAGGATTTTTCCCATGTAAGGTTTCTTCATAAAAATAAATCCTTTCTTGTTATGGCTTTTCTAAGGTCTGTTATGATTCAACTATGTTATTTGTACCACAAATCAAGTTATAATTCAGGTGTTTTTTATTATTAATTCAGTCATGCCTCTGGTGGCGGAGGATAATAATTGAATGAATTTTATTGTAAGTTGTATATTAATTTATGACTGTCCGGCAGATGCCATTTTGATGCAGAATATGTAATAATATAGAATTATTAGTCATTTACAGCATGGCATACGGTGATCCTTACCTTACCATATCAATCAGAACATTGATGCTCTCATTTACGAATGGGGCATTCTGTTCCCGTGCTTTTTGCTTAATTTCAGAAGATGTTTCGTTTTTACCGCCACCTTCTTTCTTCATTTCTTTGCGCAAATCGGCAAGCCGGATAAAACCTTTTTTCTCGGCGGCTTCTTTGTTATCAGCAATGATCTTGGCAAATTTTGCGTCTTTGGCAACACGGGCGCTGGACATTGCCGCCAGTTTCCTGATCAGAAATTGATCCACGGGTTTCCAAAACCGGGTATTGCTTCCCGAAACTCTGAGGAATGGCGCAATGGTCTGTGACGGCAGCGGATATTCCAATGATGTTTCACTTACATCTTCCAGGCTTGAAAATATGGGCAGTCGTATATCTGCGTCTACGCCTGCTTTCTGAGTAGATTTGCCGCCCGGCAGGAAGTACAGCGCCGTTGTAACGGTCATGCCGCCCAGGTTATAGGGAAGTGTTGACAGGGTCTGTACGCTTCCCTTACCGAAGGTGTGATCGGATCCGACGATGACAGCACGGTGATAGTCCTTAAGAGCTCCGGCTACAATCTCACTGGCCGAAGCGCTGAGGCGACTGGTCAGCACAACAAGCGGGCCTGTATAAAGGGATTGAAAATCTTCCGCGGGGAAAGTATTCCATTTACGCCTGTCACCCTTAACTGCCGATGAGTCCACACCATTGGCGTATATTGTCACCCGTCCGCGCCTGTCCCTTGTTGCTACGATTCCTCCTTTGCCGAGAAAAAGGCCTGTAATCCGTACCGCTTCTCCAAGCAGTCCGCCCCCGTTACGCGAAAGATCCAGTACAATCCCGTCAACGCGTTTTTGCTTAGCCTCCGCAAGAAGTTTTTTCATATCTTCATAACTGGACTTGCTTT
The DNA here is from genome assembly GCA_964394185.1 of uncultured Smithella sp. GTDB lineage: Bacteria > Desulfobacterota > Syntrophia > Syntrophales > Smithellaceae > Smithella. The sequence goes on along the minus strand of CAYMWM010000013.1, from coordinate 20,707 downwards.
CTTTCTCGTCACCATAGAAAGAAGGAAGGTCAATAACGCCGACAAGGTATCGTTTCCCCTCCGCAGTCCTTGTCTCATAAGTAATTTTAGCTTCCTGCTCCTTGAGTTCTATCTTATCGCGGGTTATGGTGATGTCGAAACGGTAAGTGCGTTCCGCCTGTCTCAGGATGGTCAGTGTTACCTGCGTACCTTTTTTGCCCCGGATCATCCTGACGACATCGCGCAGGTCCATGTCAATGACATTGACAGGCTTTTCTCCTTTCTGAGCAACGGCTATGATCTTGTCCTTGGGCTTGAGCAGTCCCGAGCGTTCGGCGCTCCCGCCCGGAATCAGTTCCTGAATGACAACAAATCCGTTATCATTGCCCAGGAGCGCCCCTATCCCTTCCAGGGAAAGTTTCATGTGAATCCGCATATCCTCCAGGTTTTCAGCCGACAGATAGTTGGTGTGAGGATCGAGTGACTGAGCAAATGCCTCGGCGGCTGTAATAATGAGCTTTTCAGGATTGCGTTTGATGATCCGTTTTGTGTAAAGTTCATAATGGTGAATCTGCTGCTTTTTGGCTTCCGCAAGCTTCGTGCCTGCCAGCAGTTCGTTTTCGATCTGGAATTGCACAACCTTCCTCAGCAGCGCTTTTTTTTCCTCCCTTGTTTTTACGAAGGAGCGCTTTTTTACGTCGACTTGCAATTCAACGGTCTCGTCTATTTTGTAGTTCGGACCAAGGATTTCTTTGACCATAGCCTCGTTTTCCCGCGCCCGGGCAACGAGAATATCATATACAGATCTCAGGGAAGAGCAGTCGCCCGCCTGCATTCTGGCAAATACGTTTTTCAATGTAGGCTTTAGTCTTTCTACATCGGACGCGTATAGCAGGGTTTTGGAGGGATCGACGCGCTTAATCATCTGATCAACGGCTTGAACCTTGATTTCTCCCGTCATGCTTTTCAGTGCGTAATGATTGGAAAGAAAACCTCCCATGAGCAGAGGCAAACGGCTGCATTTTATGTTTTCGGCTACTGACGAAGAAATGGGCAACATGATCACTAGTATCAGAATCAGCAGCAGTAACCTTAGTAAATGGAATTTGCCTTTGATACCAATAATCATTCTGCGGTCGGACTGATTTCTCTCCGACGCGCTTCCGATATTATTTTTGTTGTTATCGTTCATGCTAATGTTTTTTACAACCTCGTGCTGAAGCCGGTCTCGGCTATTTATTCCTGTCCCGGATGATAAATCAAATAACTTTACATTTTAGAAAGGTGAAGCACTTCTGTCAACGGAAAAGAAAAAAGATTCATGACAAAGTCACGCTCCGTTAAAAAACGGCAGTGTAATTTATCGTAAATCCGATGCCTGACTGCGACAAAGATTTCAGAAGAAGAATTTAAATCCCAAGGTAACCACACTTGTTTTGAAATCAACATCTCTGTGATTTCCATGCCCGTATTCGGTATTATTTTCAAATTCGAGTTCTGTGGCAAAATAACGATACCCGATATCCACCGCCAGGTTATTTGTCATGTCAATTTCCACTCCCGTCAATAGCTGCCACGCGTAAGATGTCGTATTTTTTCCGCCGAGCCATTGAACAGTTTCCCCTGACATATCAGAGTTGCAAAATCCGAGACCGAAACCCCAGTAAGGGTGAATGACACCAGCGGGAATTTTTGTGAAGATGTTAAACATAAAATTGTTCAGTTTAACATCACCGTCCACCCCAATGGAATTCGTTATGTCAGGATTCAAATAACTGTATTCCAGTTCTAATGCCAGAGCTCTTGCCCGGGGATGCGTATAGCCTAATTTGACTCCTAAAACGGGGACTTCCTCGACATCAAGATGGATGTCGTCTTCATAAAAATCCCAATAATCATAATCATCGGACCTTAAGTCCGGGTTGATGGTATATCCGCCTGATATCCCGAAATATCCCCCGTTCTGAGCCTGTGCCGATTCAAAAGAAAAGACGACAATAAGGATGGCCAAGGCAAAAATGAAAACATAATCGGCAATATTTTTCATGTTTCTTCTCCTTTCATCAAAACTTTAATTATTCTAGATTTTTATTATTAACATTTCAATGAGTTTTTTTAAGCAACGGATTTCATGAATATTCCGGCACGAGAACTTTTTTTTAATATTTTATTGACATACAAAATAGCGTTTTTTATACTGCGCTCATCTGCTCACAGCAATGTGCAAAACTTAACTCTGTTATATAATAAAGGAGATTAATATGCTTTCAGCAATAGGTGTGTTAATTAATTTAGGCATTGTGGCATATCTTGGATATCAGCTTGCCCAGTGTATCGGACCCGATCAGATAGCCGGTCTTAATACTGCGCAAAATCCTTTGCTGCTCTCGTTTGTCGCTGTTGTTGCTCTTTTTATTGCTTTAAGAAGCTAGTGATGATAGCCAACGGTTTGCAGGGCATTGAATTTAAAAGACAATTGATCGCGTCCATGCTTGCCTGAGTCAATGTATTGATTAATGTATAAGGCAGAAAGGAACTGGTAAAAATAATGCGTAATACCAAGACTGTCGGGGTTATTTTGCTTGCCTTTTTGGGGGCGGCAATGGCGACTTTTTGCGATGGTATTCATGTTTATACGCAAACGCTTTCGTATCCCCATCCATTTTGGTTTGGTCAGGCATGGTGGGTTTATCCGGGATTTGTTCTGGCATTTCTTCTTATGGAATGTGCCTATCTGTTTGTTGTTAAAATTTTGCCCGCAGGTATTTCCAAACAGGAAAGTATATCGAAGGGTAATGTGCGAGAGCTTGCCGAAATGTCTATAACTTTTATGCTGATTTATATGCTCAGCGGATTCGGTAATCTTGCCCCGGTTTTCCTATCAGTTATCTTTTATTCCACTTTCGCAGTGCGCTGGCTTTGTAGTTATGACAGGACATGGCTGCTTCTTCTTGCTTTTTTAATGGCTATCGGTGGAATGTTTGCAGAGGGTGCCTTGGCTGCGATAGGACTGGTAACCTATCGACATGTTGATGTATTTTATGTTCCCTTCTGGCTGGGCGGTTTATACGTACATGGCGCCTTTGCCATACGTGCAGGTCTTCGCCTCTTTGTTTATCGCTCTTCCCCAAATGCGATAAAATAACGGCGGCGCAACAGCCTTCATTGCGCGCCGTGATTAACGGCCATTCCCGTTACTTAATGTAGGAACAGCAGTAGTCGGTCAGGCTCTTAACATTTAATTTGAACTTTGACTGGGCCGGTACTTCAAAAAGAGCTCCTTTTTTAAAGGTTGTCCATTGGTCCGTATCCGGCAGAATAATATCCAGATTTCCAGAAAGAATTTCCATGTGAGGTGTCAGTTCTTTTGACCACATTCCTTTTTGAAGGCAGTGTCAATCGGTACAAATTTAAATGGCGGTCTTCATCGCCTTATTGTAGAGAAATTTTGTTATGAATAGCAAAGACAGAAAAAAGAGCAAGACATGGATTGTTTATATTCTGCGCTGTGCAGATAACACTCTGTACACAGGCATCACCAATAACATGAGTAAACGCCTTAACGCCCATAATCAGGGATCGGCGGCTAAATATACGCGTTCACGAAGGCCCTTGGAATTGCTAACAAACAGCACAGAGATGAATAGAAGCGAAGCCATGCGTCTTGAAATTAAAATCAAAAGATTGCCAAAAACCAAAAAGATTACCGCACTGGAAAAATATCGATCCCCAAAATCAGCAAAAACGGGAAAAAAAACTAAAGGGTGTACTCTGGCTGAAAAAAAACTTATGTTCAACAAGAAAGATTTGCAGGCCATTGCGAAGCTCTGGGGTGTCAGTCTGATAAAACTGCATAATGATATTCAGATTCAGGGAAGTCGGGAGCGATCTGTCCTTCGTGTTGTTCTGGAAGATCGTAATGGCAAATTGTTTGTGCTGGAACAAATTGATCCGAAAACTGTTGAACATAAAAAACAGATTGCCGGGATTCTTCATTTCCTGGGAAATCAAAATCTCCCGCGCATACAGCCTTATCTGTCACCGGCAAAAGGTGCACATGTAATCAAACATGAAAATACTTTCTGGCAATTGATGCCTTTTGTGCAGGGTATTGCGCTTGATCGTGAAAAATACATGTATGATGAGTGGCGCGGCGCGGCGCTTGCTGATTTTCTTATTGAACTGCGCCGGAAATCGCAAAACCCGTTTTTTCTCCACGTGCATAATATTTTCTCGCTTAAAAAATACCTTTATAAATTAATCCGCGAGATTAATCTTTATAATAAAGACATCAAATCTAAAGTGAATGATATTGCTTGTTTCCTGGAAAAGGATTTTATGCCTGTATATGACAAAATACCCATTGCTTTTTGCCATGGTGATTACCATCCATTGAATATTATTTGGTCCGCTGATGATATTCAATGTGTGATTGACTGGGAATTTTGCGGTTATAAAAGCGACCTTTACGACGCGGCGAATTTGATCGGTTGTGTCGGTGTGGAAGATCCCCCAAGTCTCACCGGAAGGCTTGTTAAACGTTTCATCGCTGAGATGAAGGCGTCCGGAATTATTTCCGAAATAAGCTGGAAGTATCTGTTGGAATATATTGTTGCGAACCGCTTTGCCTGGCTTTCCGAATGGCTGCGTAAAAAGGATTCTGAGATGATATCTCTTGAACTGGATTATATGCGGTTGCTGATGGATTATAAAAAAGGTTTACAAAAAGCATGGCTATGATAGAAAGCGTAAACGGTTATTTCTAAATGTTATATAAGAGCATAGGCAATAGAAGAAAGGGAGAATGATGGAATCCATATCCAAGGAAGAATTTCTTAATCTGATGAAAGTTATCTATGAAAAAAATATGCCCTTCAATAAATATCTGGGGCTTAAAATAGACTCTATATCCACTGTAGGCGTTGTTGTCCGAATAGGATCATCTTGTAGGTAATTTTGACAAACACATCCTGCATGGGGGCGTCATATCGGCTATTCTTTATTTTTTACCGGTGGGGTCATCGCACAAATACGTATGCTCAACGAGATGAAAGACGCTTCCACGGAAAAGCTGATAAAACGGTTTACCGGCATGGCAACGATCGATAGGCGGATAGATTACATACGCCCCGGAAAGCGAAACATTTTTTTGCCACCGGATATATATTAAGACTGGGGCACAGGGTGGCCGTAACACGCACTGAATTTGCCAACAAAGAGAGCATTCTGATAGCCGTTGGCACCAGTACTTATATCGTAGGATAAACGATTTTTTCACCTTTCAGGATGGGAGTTGAAATGCAAAGAGGTAAATCCCATCCTTTTCCTAACCGTCTGCCTAAGAGGTAAACGGTATTGTCAATTCATAAATGCCTCTGGCCAGAACCGTTCTGACAGGAAACGGTGCCTTTTCAAAAACCTTCAACATGGGTTGATTGGATGCCAGAACATCGGCAGTGAATCCCTTGATGTCTTCCTCGCGTGCCACGCGTATCAACAGTTCAAAAAGATAAGAGGCAATGCCCATGCCCTGATATTCTTCGTCCACAATAAAAGCTGTATCGGCAAAGGATTCCTGTTTTGTCCGGACGTAACGCGCTTCGGCAATGATTTTTTCCGTGCCGGCTATTTCGACTACACCAACAATGGACATTGTCCAGCGATAATTCACATTAACATATTCCTGCATTTTTTTATGGGGCATGGTCTTGATGGAAGTAAAGTACCTGGAATAAACGGCCTGATCTGAAAAGCGATAGAACAGGTCGCGCATCTTTTCTTCATCGGATGGTTTGATGGGACGGAAAAGAACCTTCAGGCCGCCCTTAAATTCATGGGTTCCGATTAACCTGGAAGGATAAAGATGTCCGGATTCGGGAAAATAAATCTGATCGGCATAAAGCAGTTTCGCTTCCTTTGCCTGTTTGACAAGCTCTGCCCTGTCGTCAGGATGCGCAATATCAATCAGCTCCTGCGCGCGTTCCCGCATGGTCTTACCCATCAGGTAAGCCACGCCGTATTCCGTCGCGACCAGATCCATGGACTCACGATTCGTAAACTGAAAAGGCATGTTATCCACAGAAAGCACAACGTTGGGCATCCCTTTGCGGTTGCGGCTGGGAAGGCCAAAAATTGAGCGGCCGTTCTTTGAAAGCGACGCGCCGATAATCAGTTCCTGCACATTTCCCGGACCGGCCGTAACGTCGCCTTTGCCGGTGTGCAGGGCAACATTGCCCGTCAAATCAATTTTTCTGGCCGGCAGAATGGCTATCATCCGGTCATTACTGCCGATGATTTTGGGATCGGTAATGACGTCTTCCGGCTGAAATTCGACAAGCGGATTGTGATCGAGCCAGCGCATCAATTCTTCACTGCCCATCAGATAGGACGCTGCGCATTTACCGCGAAAAATTCCCTTGTAACGGTTGGTCACGGCGCCGCTCTTCACTAGGTCCATTAGTGAATCGGTGAAGAAAGGGGAATGGACACCCAAATTTTTTTTAGAAGCCAGTTGCACGGCAACCGCTTCATAAAGAGGTCCAATGCCCAGCGATATACAGCTTCCATCATCAACAACCGACGCGATGTTCGCGGCGATTTTCTGGAAAACATCTTCCAGTGGCCACCGGGGTATATAAAGCGGCTGTTCTGTCGATTCGACAAAAAAATCGATTTCGTTCATATGTACAAGTGTATCCCCCATGATATGCGGAGCTTTTTCATTGACTTCACCGACAACCAGGTGGGCGGCTTCCATGGCCTGCCTTTCCACATCCACGCCGACCAGACAAGCGTAGCCGTTTTCATCAGGCTTTGAAATCTGAATAAAAGCGGCGTCAATATGAATCGCGCCCGATTTAAACAACAGGGGAATTTTGGAAAATCTGCTGGGGATGAGATCAATTCTGCCCGCGCTGACAGCTTCCGAGGCAATCCATCCCGAAAAGAACGTTCTCAACCGGAATTTACGGGAATACCTTTCATCAATGGGTATCGTATCACCGATACTCACCAATTGAATTAATTCCAAATCCTGCAGGTTGGGTTCTTCTGAATTCATGAGATGTTTAACCAGCGTCCGAGGCTCAGCCATTCCCGTTCCCAGAAATATTGTCATGCCCGGTTCAATTTTAGCGAGAATTTCCTGCGGTGAAACGACTTTATACTTCCACATAAATATTCGACCTTTTTCAGTTATATGGTTTTAAATTTGTTTACGCCGTCTTACCAAAACATCAATGCATTAAAGACTATGATATCGGAATTGAATACTTTATTCTAATCAGCTTATCTTGTTTTGCTTTCAAAGGATAGCGAAGTATGAGGCATAACTGAAAAATATTACCTAAGAAAGCGATGTGTTATTCATTATATGAAAACTGCTTGTGCGCGTCAAGAAAATTAAGGCGCAGAAATAAATTTCAAATTGTCCACTTTCTTTCTTTGCACCTGATGAAAATTGTCGTATAAGCGTAAACTTAAAATATTCAGGAAAGGATCGTAATATGTTATATCCATTACATTATTTTTTGAGATTTACTTCAATTTTTTTATGTCTGCTGTTTGTAACTCCGGGAAGAGCTTTTGCTGTAAATTTTTATGACGGTGCTCGCGCGAAGCAGGGGATATATTTTCTTACCTACACTTCTGTTTACACTGCGGATGAAACAACCGATAAAGACGGCAACAGAAACAAAAAAGATTTCGGACTTATCAATACTCAGGAATTAATCCGGTTTTGCTATTACTCTCGCGATTTTGTAGCGACTGCTCTTGTTCCATTCGGCTATACGGAAATTAATTCAATGAATCAGGATTCTTCAGGCCTTGGAGATATCAATGTTGGTGCCGGTTATTTTCTGCCGTTCAAACCGGTTGATATTCTGCCGATGATATTCGTGGAATTTCCCACCGGTGAATATGATTCTTCAAAAGCCGCTAATATCGGATCGAATCAGTATGATATCAAGCCTGTTATTTTTTTTCATAAAGCATCGGGTAATTACAGTATTGACGCCGCTGTAAAATATTTTTTCCGGTTGAAAAATGAAACAACCCATGTGCTTCCGGGAGACGAGTTTTATTTGCAATGCCTCCTGGGCTATAGTCTGTCAGACAAATTTAAAATAGGACCTTCCATTAACTGGATAGTAACCAAGGACAAGGAGCAAAACGGTGTAATGTTAAAAGACAGTGCCCGGGAAACATTTTCTGCTGGCGCCGATATGTATTACCGTTTTTCATGGCTCAGCGTTACCTTTACTTATCTTTACGACATCTATACGGAAAATTCCCCTCAGGGACATTTTTTTCAACTCAAAACAGTCTGTCGTTTTTAGTCATTTCGTATCCCGTATACTTCGATGGGGAAATAAAAAAAGCGGCTGAAGATTGATTTCAACTTCAGCCGCCGCATATTTAGTGAAGACTCATATTCTGTCAGTGCAACATTTATAAAAGAATGTTTTGAACCCCTATCGTTAAAATTATAAAAGTCCCCACCCGAATTTACAATATCATTTATTTACGCAGACCGGTTCCGAGTGAATTCTTGTCGTCGGTAGCATTGATGATCAATGTATTCAGATCTTTGGAAGCCTGGAAAGCGAATGTTCTGTCATATGTCAACTCGGATTTTGAATCCGGATCCTGAACATATGTCAAATCCAATGCGCCGGAGCCATCAGTGCTGACCGTATAAGTTCCGGTAATATCTATATTATGAGTATAAATACAGCAATTGGTTACGCAACCGCACTGTTCACTGGATTGTCCCGAACCGGTTACTTTACCATCGTTGGATAAAGTTAAAGTGCCGCTAAAGGTAGAACTGCAAGTGCAGTTACAATTCGCCTCTCTTTTGTAGAGAGGATCATTGATGGGAGCTTCAGTTCTGTATACTTCCAGATTCTTTACATAAAAATCACCGGTCATTGTAGCCGCTGTTGCGGCCTGCCTGAGATTAATGGCACTAAAGTTCGCATTTACTTCGGATGACTTGGCTGTCGTTCCCGGTGAAAAGGAATAGGGGAAACTGATATTGCCTATGGCCAAGCCATATATTCCAACAAATAAAATTAATACACTTAAACTAATCAATACGCCTTTCCAGCTCATCTTTGATTTCATTTTTTTATCTCCTCCCTTATTATTTCATATTTTACAGAAAAAATTATTTCTAATCCCACTTCCCGTTATCCCAGGTCGGTGTTGCAGCATCCCAGGTTAATGTTTCTGATGTTGGTGTTACTGTCTTGTGATCATTATCATCATTACATGCACAGAAAAGTAATAATGAACATACGATTAATATGACACCCCAAAACACCCTCATTAATAATCACCCCCTCTCCTTTTTTTTTAATAAAATATTGTTAAAGACATTATTATTCTTCTTGAAAAATAGCATAAGTCCATTTTTATATCAATCATTTTGAAAAACAAATATTTTTAGTGAAAACACAATCCGTACTGACATAACTATTCATTATCTATGAGATAATATGCCTGCCGGATAACTATTTTGATAAAAGGACTTTCGCCAGCGTCATGACCTCGGCTTCCTTTGTTCCTTCGTAGAGTTCGAGAATTTTAGCGTCACGGTAATATTTCTGCACTTTGTATTCTTCAATATATCCGTATCCGCCGTGAAGCTCAACAGCCAAATTGGCACAAAAAACAGCCGTTTGCCCCGCAAGATATTTGGCCATTGCCGAAAGATGATAATCCGGATGACCTGAATCAAGCAGCCAGGCAGCCTTGTACGTAATATTTCGCAGGGCCTCTATCTTAATCCACATTTCGGCAAGCTTCTGCATGGTAATCTGAAATGAACCGAGCGTTTTTCCGAAAGCTGTCCTTTCCTTGCAATATTTGATTGACTCGTCCAGACATGCCTGAGAAAGGCCTAATCCCTGTCCCGCCACCATCACGCGTGTGGTATCAAAGAAGTGCATGAGTTGATGGAATCCGGCCCCTCTCTTTCCGACTAGATTTTCCTTTGGAACCCTTACTTCATCCAATGCTATTTCCGCCGTGTCGCTGGCTCTTATTCCCAGTTTGCCTTTGATCTTGGTTCTTGTTATTCCCTTGGCATCAGCCGGTACGATAAACTGACTGAAACTCCTGTGAACTTTTTGATCGGGATCGGTAATGGCCTGTACCACCATCCAGTCGCAAACGGAGCCGTTGGTGATGAACATTTTATTGCCGGTAATAACAAACTCGTTACCATCTTCGACAGCCCTTGTCTTGTAACCGGCCACATCCGTACCGGCATTGGGTTCCGTATAGGCTCCGGCGCATACCGTTTCTCCCGCACAGATTGCCGGAAAGTATTTTTCCTTCTGCTCCTTTGTTCCATAGTATAACAGATTTTCACAACCGAACGTGGATGCCGTGATGTTCAAGCCAATGCCCATGCATACGCGGGCAATCTGTTCCGTGATAATAGTGTTACCGAGAAAGCCCGCGCCGCTTCCACCGAATTCTTCCGGAATCCAGCAGCCGATTAAACCGTTCGCTCCGGCTTTTTTGCGGATCTCAGGCGTATACTTTTCTTCTTCATCTGCCTTCTGGGCTACCGGTTCGACTTCCTGAAGGGCAAATTTGTATGCCATATCGGCAAGCATTTTCATTTCGTTTGATAATTCAAAATCCATTTTGGTCTCCTTAAATATTTTTTTGTATCTTTAAGCAAGGTATGGCCTATTGAACCTGCGGTTTTCCAGTCGCATGACAAAATATGCCTTTCCCTGCTTGAATATTTTTTTCTTTATTAATAATATTCCTAGTCTTTCAAAAGATCTCTGGCAATGACAAGCCTCTGTATTTCTGATGTGCCTTCATAAATCGAAGTTGCCCGGGCGTCGCGATAGAGCCTTTCGACCTTAAAGTCCTTAAGATAGCCATATCCGCCGTGAATCTGCAACGCGAGATAGGCGCTCTTGTTAGCCAGTTCCGAAGCAAAAAGCTTCGCCATGGATGCCTCCTTTGTGAAAGGCATTCCCTGATCTTTCCGCCATGCGGCAGACAGGATAAGCCAATTGGCCGCCTCGATACCTGTCGCCATATCGGCAATCATCCACTGAATAGCTTCAAACGAACTTATGGTCTTGCCGAACTGCTTGCGCTCTTTTGCGTATTTGATGCTTTCATCCAGACAGGCGCGGGTGATACCCAAAGCCTGCGATGCTATGCCGATGCGGCCGCTATCCAGCGCAGTCATGGCTATCTTGAATCCAATCCCCGGCTTTCCCAATAGATTTTCTTTCGGAACCTTACAGTCATTGAAAAGCAGTTCCACGGTATTGGAAGCTCTCAATCCCATCTTGTCCTCCCGTGTGCCTATGGAAAATCCGGGAGTGTCCTTTTCCACGATGAAAGCCGACAGACCTTTGCTGCCTTTTTCCGGGCCGGTCCTGGCGATGAGATTGACGACATCGGCGTATTGACCGTGAGTGATAAACACCTTTGTCCCATTGATTAGATAGTAATTCCCTTTATCCTCTGCCTTTATGGAAAGGCTTCCGGGGTCTGACCCGGCACCCGGCTCGGTCAGGGCGAAGCATCCCAGCAGATTCCCCTGCGCCAGTCGTAAAAGATATTTTATTTTTTGGTTTTCATCACCGAATTTGAGTAGCGGTTCGGTGGAGAGATTAGCCACAGACATCGTAACGGCCGTTGATGCACATGAATAAGCTATTTCCTGAAGAGCCAGACAATAGCTTACTGCACCCGCACCGGCTCCTCCATATTCGACAGGAACCATCATTCCCATCAGGCCAAGCTCTCCCATCTTCTTGATCACGTCCATGGGAAAAATCTCTTCCTTGTCCCTTTTGGCGGCAACCGGTTCCAATTCCTTTCTGGCAAAATCCCTGGCCATGAGCCGGACCATTTTCTGTTCTGAAGTCAGTTGAAAAGACATTTTTACTCCTCTCCTTACGGCACATATATGACAACCAGGAGTTCCGCCTTTTCCTGGCCTGGATTGCTGAGTTTATGGGAAAGAGAGGAATCAAAGCCGATGCACTCCCCTTTCTTTAAGACGGAAGTATTCCGTCCGACCTGAATTGTGAGACCACCGTGCAGGACGTAGACAAATTCCTCTCCTTCATGGTGGTACTCGACTCCCTTGTGTTCGGTTTGGGGATCAATCGTTACACGATAAGCCCTTAAATGTTTTTCCTCTCCGGGTGTGGTCAGAGGTTTGTACGCATACGAGGCAACTCTCTTCTTATGGCTTGTTGACCGTTTCTTGAAGGCTTCCTTGTCACGATTACTCTGTAATTGATCAACATCGACGTTAAAAATACGTCCCAGCTGCAGGACAACTGCCACAGGCGGATCAATTTTACCGTCTTCGATATCTTTCAGAAAGTCCTCGGGATAACCGGTATCGTGCGAAAAAACCTTCATGCTAAGTCCTTTCGCATCTCTTAGTCTTCGGATTCTCTCTCCAAAGGATTCCGCATTTTTTTTTGTCATGAGTATCTCCTTCACGTCTTTTTTAAGCGTAACGAATATTAGAGCAAATCATAAAAAGCATATCAGCAATTTCTGTCGCAAGAGTATATGAAGAAGGATTATTTATGTCAATCATCAATCCATTTAATCAATGTTATTTCAGAACAGCCCCCCTGGCTGCCGAACTTACCGTTTTTACATAGCGCTGCATAAAGCCCTGCGGAATTTGTTTCAATACCGGTTTCCATTCGGCCAGTCGGCGTGCGATTTCCTCCGGTGTCAAATCAACATCAAGTTTGCGTGCGGGTATATCAATTATGATGATGTCGCCGTTCCGGATAACGGCTATTGGCCCGCCGCAAGCTGCTTCTGGCGAAACGTGCCCGATACACGGACCGGCGGTGGCTCCGGAAAACCGCCCATCGGTAATCAAAGCCAGATTGGTGAATCCCGCCAGATCAAGACCCATGGTGACCGCCAGAGTTTCGGGCATACCGGGTCCCCCTCTGGGGCCTTCATAGCGGATGACAATGACTTCGCCCTCGTTCAGCGTCTTGTTCCGTATGGCCGAAAGAACATCGGACTCGGCATCGAAGACCCGCGCCGGGCCGGTGAATATGCGCATAGGTTCGGCTACGGCGGATTGTTTTACAACCGCACCTTCAGGCGCCAGTGAACCGAACAACACGGCCGTACCGCCTTCAGGCTGAAAGGCGTGGGCTTTATCAGGGATGACGGCCGGATTTTTTACTTCGGCCTGATCGATGATATCGCCAATACGCAGACCCGAAACCGTTAAAGGTTCGCGATGGAGATTTTCGCCAAGCATTTTCATGACGGCCGGTATGCCGCCGGCGACAAAGAGGTCAACCATGCCGTGGGGACCATTGGGAGAAATTCCGCACAATGTCGGAATGATGCGGTTGTAATCATTGAAACGCGCCAGCGGCAGTTCGATTTCCAGTTCACTGGCAATGGCCGGCAGATGCAGGGCAATATTTGTGGATCCTCCGATAGCCTGACTCACCATCAGTGCGTTTTCCAGAGATTCGCGGGTAATGATTTTTCTGATGGAAAGTCCTTCTTCAATCATGGAGACGATACGCTTACCCGCGTGGTGTGCGTAAAGAAGTTTGGCAGAATGAAACGCGGGAACCGTAGCTGAACCCGCCAGACTGATTCCCATGGCTTCCGTAAGGGACTGCATCGTATTGGCGGTGCCCATGACTTCGCACGAGCCGCAGGTAGCCGCTGTGGCCGTGGCGAGTTTATCCATCAGATCGGTGTAACATTTGTGGTCGACCCCTCCGCTCATACTCGGTTTGAACCGGATGTCCCAGGAATTCGGCCCTCCGGTTACGAAAATGGCGGGCAAATCCAGCCGGGCCGCGGCCATAATCATCCCGGGAATGATCTTGTCACAGCTGGCTATGAAAACAATGCCGTCATAGCGCATGCTGCGTACATGGGTTTCAATGATATCGGCAATCAGATCACGTTGAGCCAGAACGAAGCGCATACCGGCATGGCCTTCCGTCATGCCGTCGCAGGGGGCGGGAACGTTGAATTCATAAGGCAGACCACCGACGGAGTTCACTCCGTCCTTGACCTTTTGAGCAATCGTGCTCAAATGCATATGGCCGGGATTGATGTCCGTTTGCGAATTGGCAATGGCAATGATTGGCTGATTGCGTGCTTCGTTGAGGTCGACACCTGTTCCCTGGAAAATCGATTTCCGTACAATACTGATCGGGAAATCGCTGTCATCAAAAATAGGAAAACTTTGCGGTTTTTTCATATCTGCCTCGCGTTATCGTTTAAACAATACAAGCCTAAATCTTTATGGTCTAATTGACTAGTGATTCAGGTTTCTCTCCCTTGAGGACCCTGGCGATATTGGCCGCGGCCATATTGATGATCCTGCCGGCTGCTTCATTGGTAACACCGGCCACATGCGGTGAGAAAAGCAGTTTTTCACTTTCCACACTAAGAAGCGGATTATCGCTGTTTACCGGTTCCTCAGAGAAAACATCGATACCTGCACCGGCAATTTTCCCCTGCGTGATGGCTTCGGCAAGAGCCTTTTCATCTACCAGTTCGGCGCGGGCCACATTGATTAAATAAGCCGTCGGTTTCGTGGAATTGAGAGCCGCCGCGTTGATTATCATGCGTGTGGCATCGGTCAAAGGAGCATGGAGACTGATGATATCGGACTGGCTCAGAATATCAGCCATGTCCGCGTACTCAACTCCGAACTGTTTTTCGATGGATGAGTCTTGTCTGAAAATGTCATAGTATATGATACGTCCCAGTTGGAATGGTTTGAGCCTTTCGGCAACTGCCTTGCCGATTTGTCCAAATCCTACAATACCCCAAACCTTTCCTTTCAGCTCCGCGGGTTTTATGTTCATTTGTTCCCATCCGCCGGATTGGGTGCTTTTATGGGCATGTAAAATGTTTTTAAGAAGACAAAGCCCCCAGGCGATGGTATGTTCGGCGACGCTGATGGTATTCGCGCCTGCTGTATTGGCCACATTGATGCCCCGGGCGGTGCAGGCACCCACATCTATGTGCTGATAGCCCACACTGGGCTGTTGAATGAGTTTCAGATTCTGTGCTGCCGACACCGTATCAGCGGCAATCTTGTGTTTGAAGGTGTAATCACCCAGCACCACATCAGCCTTGGAAAAGTTGTTTTTTATCTCTTCCGCCGTCATTTCATTGCCTGAAATAACCTCAAAGTCAGGTATGTCAGGTGTCTGCTGTATAAGAAACTTAACGATTTCGGCAGATAATGGAGCCAGTGAAAATACGATTTTAGCCATATTAGCCACCTTTTTTTACAGAAATAAGTTGTTTTCAGTTGTTTTGATAAATTAAAACTGATTTGGTACAAAATAAATATCACATTTTAAATAAGAGTTCAGGTATTTTTTTATCGGTAATAAAAGTGAGCTGTGAATGGCAGAAATAAGAAAAGCGGGTAGCGCCCCTCTGAAAAAAGAGGCGTTTCCCGCTATGGATTATAACTGATTAAGAAACAGTTTTTAGCGGCATTCGGTACAAACCGTCAGTTCGTCGAGCGGCACTCCGGTTTTCTTGCTGATGAATTTCAACTGGTCAACCGGAGCAAAATATTTGCCGCATTTGGTGCAGGTCTGCATCTTGAAGGTTCGTCCCCAGATTTTACGCTTGTCACCGGTCGATGTCATTTCAATGTGACCGGTGGGACAGACATAGGCGCATGCGCCGCAGCCGATACAGGCATCCGATTTTTCATTATACGGTGTACCGACGGTTTTATGAGAGCCGCGGGAGAAAAGACCGATGGCGCTCACGCCGACCACTTCCTCGCAGACACGCACGCAGGAACGGCATAAAATGCATTTCCCCTTATCGGAATCAGCGATAAATCTTGTTTGCGGCACAACGCCCAGTTCCCCGGCCAGTTTCTGCAAAACATCGGATTCAGTACAACGGGCCAGCAGCAATTCCATAACCAGGCGGCGGACATTGAGTACCCGTTCGCTTTTTGTATCGACAATCAGGCCTTCTTCAACGCCATAAAGACAGGATGTAACGATTCTGGTTCTGGTCCCTTTTTTAATTTCCACTACACAAAGTCTGCATGCACCGGAGCGGCTTACAGCTTCGTGAGCGCATAGCGTGGGAATCGAGATTCCTGCGCCGCGAATGGCTTCCAGAAGCATCGTTCCTTTCGGGGCTGATATATTTTTTCCGTCAACAGTCAGATTTACCATGGCTTATCCTACCTTTTATTTCACAAGAATTGCTTCAAATTTACAGCTTTCGATACATGCGCCGCAACGGGTGCACTTGTTATTATCAATGACGTGGACTTTTTTCTTTTCGCCGCTGATTGCCTGAACAGGGCATGCTTTAAGACAAACACCACAGCCGGTGCATTTTCCCCCGTCAATGCTGTAGGTAATCAGGGCCTTGCAGACACCCGCCGGACAGCGATGCTCTTTGATATGCGCGTCATACTCCTCGCGGAAATATTTGATGGTGCTGAGCACCGGATTGGGAGCGCTTCCACCCAGAGCACAAAGAGAACCATCCGCAACACCAGTAGCTATTTTTTCCAGAAGATCAATATCACCTTCGTTTCCCTTGCCCGCGCAGATATCTTCGAGAATTTCTCTCATGCGGCGGACACCTTCACGGCAGGGAACGCACTTGCCGCAAGATTCCTCCTGCAAAAATGTCGTAAAGTATTTGGCCACGTCAACCATGCAGGAGCGGTCATCCATGACAATCATACCGCCGGAACCCATCATCGAGCCGATTTCATAGAGTTTGTCAAAATCAACGGGTATGTCAAGCAGATTTTCAGGAATACAGCCACCCGAAGGTCCACCTGTCTGGACGGCCTTGAATTTCCGGCCGTTGGGAATGCCGCCGCCGATGTCATAAATGATTTCATAGAGCGTTGTGCCCATCGGCACTTCAACAAGACCGGTGTTGTTAATTTTGCCGACCAGAGAGAATATCTTTGTACCCTTGGAACCTTCAGTGCCGATGGAAGCGTACCAGTCCGCCCCCTTACTGATAATCAATGGCACGTTGGCCCATGTTTCAACATTGTTAAGTACAGTGGGTTTATCCCACAGGCCCTTTTCCACCGCGTGAACATATTTGGCGCGCGGTTCTCCGGCGCGGCCTTCAATCGAAGCAAACAAAGCGGATGATTCGCCGCACACGAATGCTCCCGCCCCTTTGTTAATCTTGATATCAAACGAAAATTTTGTGCCTAAAATCTCTGTACCCAAAAGACCTGCTTCTTTCGCCGCGGCAATTGCCATTGTAAGATGTTTCACCGCCAGCGGATATTCATTTCTGACATAGATATAACCTTCGTGCGCACCCACTGCATAGGCTCCGATAATCATTCCCTCAATGATGCTATGGGGGTTGCCTTCCATAAGGCTTCTGTCCATATATGCGCCGGGATCGCCCTCATCGCCATTGGCGATGACATATTTGGGTTCGCCGTGCGCTTTTCTTACTCCTTCCCACTTGACGGCAGTATAAAATCCGCCACCGCCTCGGCCCCGCAAACCTGCTTTTTTCACTTCGTTTATGACATCTTCCGGTGTCATTTCAGAAAGAACTTTAGCCAATGCCTGATAACCATCGATAGCCAGATAATCGTTTATGCGCGTCGGGTCAAGTATTCCATTGGAACCAAACACCACGCGAAGCTGCTTCTTGTAAAAAGGCAGGTCTTCTTCCCTGAACAGAGTCTTTTGAGTTTCCGGATGGCGATAAAGCAATCTGCTGATAACTTCGCCTTTACCCACAGTTTTGGAAACAATTTCCGGCACATCTTCCACTTTCACCGACTTATAGAAATATTTATCGGGATGGATGATAACCATAGGCCCTTTTTCGCAGAAACCCAGACATCCCGTAGCTAGAACTTCCACCTTCATGTCTTGCTTTTTTATTTCGGCTTCCAGCGCCTCTTTGACCTTGAGACTGCCGTAAGCGCGACAGCCTGTGCCGGCGCAAACCGTGACAAACTTTTTATCAGGACCGTAATTTAGTCTCAATTCTTCCATAACCTGGTGGGCTTGAACATCAGAATTTTCTTTCATTGCTTCGCCCCCTCTTCATTGATTTTATCGATGATTCTATCTATTTTTTTCATGGTGACCTGGCCGTGGTAATCTGTATTGATAACCACAACAGGTCCCAGCGCACAGGCGCCCACGCAGTTGACTGTTTCCAGAGAGAATTTATTATCGGGAGTCGTTTCGCCCGGCTTGATGCACAGCGTGCGTTCCAGCTTATCCTGAAGAGAAGCCGCGCCGCGGACATGGCAGGCCGTGCCCATACATATTTTGACGATGTTTTTACCTCGTGGTTTCAAACTAAAGGCACTGTAAAAAGTAGCCGCTTCATACACACGGCTGAAAGGAACTTTCATTGCTTTGGCCGCTGTCTTCAACGCTTCTTTCGGTAGGTAATTGAAGGCTTCCTGGATATCCTGCAACACGGCAATCATTGCGCTTTTATCGCTTCCGTGCGCTTTCACTATTTGTTTTGTCTTTGTTGCAATGCTCATGGCTTTCGTCATTTTTTTTTCACCTCGGTATTCTTTCAAATATCTCTCTTTTGCCCCTGGATAACACACCTTGAGGAATTTCTAGAGGCGTTAACTTATCCTATTTGAGAAATTTCGCTTTTTCCGTCAGTTTCTTGAATTCAGCAGTTACTTTTTCCTGAATCTTTTCTATTTCTTCGACGCTCAAATGGCGGAAACGACCCTGCCCCTTGAAGTAATCCTTAATCGGTTTTATTTTTTTCGGCATATCCGGCGAAATACGGTAATGTCCGTTATCCACTTCATACAGGGGGAACACGCCGGTTTCGACGGCCAGACGTCCCATAGAGATCGCCATGTGCGAGGGGCAGCGCCAGCCTGTAGGACAAACCGAGAAACAATGAATATAGGAAGGGCCTTTAATGCTTTTTGCTTTTTCCACCTTCCGGATGAAATCCAAAGGATAACTTGGGCAGACCGTTGCTACATAAGGTATGCTGTGAGCTACCATGATTTCCGGCATATTCTTTTTCCATGTCTTTTGGCCGGAACTTACTTTGCCCGCCGGAGCCGTTGTGGTGGAAGCGCCCATCGGCGTGCCGCTGGAACGCTGAATGCCCGTGTTCATGTAAGCTTCATTATCGAAGCAGACATAAATCATGTCGTGGCCGCGTTCCATCGCTCCGGAAAGAGCCTGAAACCCGATGTCCATGGTGGCTCCGTCGCCACCCATGCCGACGACTTTTACATAGCGGTCGTCAATCTTGCCTTTTCTGCGCAACGCCTTGAGGCCTGCTTCAATGCCGGAAGCAACGGATGCTGCGTTTTCAAAGGCAACGTGAATCCAGGGAACTTCCCACGCGGTCGTGGGAAACATACTGGAAATGATTTCCATGCAGCCGGTCGCCGAAGCGATTACAGTATTGTCGCCCAGAGCCTTGCTCATCAGGCGCACGGCCAGCACTTCAGCGCAGCCGGAACAGGCCCGATGACCGGACGATAACAATTCTTTTTTATTAATCAGCCGCGGAGCAAATAAATCAAAATTTTCTACGATACTCATTATTCTCTCACTCCCCAAAATTCATAGGTGTCTGCTTCTCTATTAGCCTTATCCGCCAGCACTTTCTCGAACATTCCTGTAAAGTCGTTCACGGGAACGTCGCGTCCGCCCAGTCCGTAAATATAATTGTAAATCAGAGGACGCCGGGTTTCGGCATAAAGAGCAGACTTGATTTCTGAAAATACCGGGCCGCCCGAACCGCCAAACGAAATAGCGCGGTCGGTTACAATCAGTTTTTTCACGTTTTTAACAACGGCTTTGATTTCCGCATGCGGGAAAGGACGCCATAATCTTAATTTTACCAGCCCGGCCTTGACCCCTTTGGCCCGAAGCTCGTCAATGGCCATCTGAGCAGTCTCACCCATTGAGCCCATCGTCAGCATCAGGACTTCCGCGTCATCAGCCTTGTAGGTTTCCACCGGTTTATAGGCGCGGCCAAATAATTTCGCCCACTCGTCCCAAACGTCCAGAATAACTTTTTTGGAATTTTTAAGGGCTTCATCCTTGGCTTTCATGATTTCGGCAAAATAATCGGACATGGCGAACGCGCCCATCGTGACCGGTTTTGCCGGATGAAGCGTCGCGTGAGGAACAAACGGCGGCAGGAATTTATTCACTTCTTCCTGCGTGGGCATTTCAAAAGGCTCCACCATGTGCGTTAACTGAAAACCGTCAATATTGATATTGACCGGTAACATGACATCTTTATGCTCGGCGATTTTAAAAGCAATGATGGACATATCAATGGCTTCCTGACCGTTTTCCACAAAAATGGAGATCCAACCGCAATCGCGCTGAGGCATAATATCGGTATGATCGTTTAAAATATTCAGAGGGCCGGAAACAGCACGGTTGGCTATGGCCATCGTTATCGGCAGACGCATAGCCGAAGCAATCGGCAGCAGTTCGTGCATATACATCAATCCCTGGGAACTGGTTGCGGTATAAGAACGGGCGCCGGCACCGGATGCGCCGATAACCGCGCTCATTGCCGAATGTTCGGATTCCACGGTCACGAATTCCGCATCGATCTTGCCGTCGGCGACCAGATCGGAAAGATGTTCCGCAATATGCGACTGGGGGGTTATGGGATAAACGGCAGCCATGTCAATATTACAAAGACCGAC
>CAYMWM010000012.1:18531-47988 GCA_964394185.1 uncultured Smithella sp. | reverse complement strand
AACGGACAGGTGAGAACATGAGATGGGGACTTTTAGGCGGAACGTTTGATCCGATTCATTTCGGACATTTGCGCGGCGCGGAGGAAATGCTGGAGATTTTCAATCTCAACCGCATTATTTTTGTTCCTTCATCAAAACCGCCGCACAAGCTGGAAGCGGAAATAACGCCTTTTAATCATCGGGAACAGATGATTCGTCTTGCCATTGAGGATAATGTTAACTTTTCTTTCTCCGAAGTGGAAAAGCTGCGTGCCGGTAAATCCTATTCCGTAGAAACGGTGGAATACATTCTCAATAAGTATATGGAAGATCTGGAGCTATACTTCATCGTGGGCCAGGACGCGTTTCAGGCGGTAACGACCTGGAAGGATTGGGAAAGGCTTCTGCTGTTATGTAATTTTGCCGTCATGACCCGTCCCGGCTATGATGATATGAGGCTCAACGAAATTCTGCCGAAAGAATTTGCTGAAAAATTTACCTACAATAAGAAAATTGACGGGTTCACCGGCCCGACAGGACACACCATTTATTTCCGTCATACGAGTTTTCTGGATATTTCTTCATCGCGAATGAGAGAAATGGTTCGGGCTGGCAAGTCCATAAAGTATCTCACAACGGACAAGGTTCGCCAGTACATCAGCAAAAATTCTATCTACAAATAAACCCATTGGAAGTTTAATAATCACCAAAATAAATATAATTTTTAAAGGAGAAGCATATGACTTACAAATATATTGAACTGGAAATAAAAGATAACATCGCCACCGTAATCATGGCCCGGGAGAAAAGCTTAAACGCCCTGAGTCTGGAATTTGCCTCGGAAATTGCCCGCGTATTCAAGGAACTGGGCGCGATGGATGAGGTGAGGGCAATTATTTTGAAAAGCAAAGCCAGAATTTTTTGCGCCGGTCTGGATTTGAAAGATGCCGCAGGAGGTTTTACCGGCACAGCCCGTGGACCGTTTGATATGATTAAAAAATCACAACCCTTGTTTGATTGCTGTAATTTCATCGAAGAATGTCCCAAACCGGTCATTGCGGCTGTACACGGTCAATGCATCGGCGGCGGGCTTCATCTGATATCCGCCTGCGATATCCGCGTTTGCACGCAGGACGCGACTTTCTGTCTCAAGGAACCGAAAATAGGATTGTGCGCAGACATGGGCGCGCTGCAGCGGCTTCCCCTTATCGTCGGTCAGGGATACGCCCGGGAGATAGCTTTTACAGTCAGTTTCTTTTCCGCCGAGCGGGCCGGGAAAATGGGGCTTGTCAATGATGTCTATGCTGATCAGGCCGCTCTTTACGACGGCGCGTGGCAACTGGCTGTCCAGATCACGGAAAATGCTCCCCTAGCCATTGAATGCTCCAAAGAAGTTTTAAATTTCAGCCGCTATACCTCCGTCAGCGAAGGCATGGCACTGGCCATTCAGAAGAATATGTTCCTGTTGACTACGGATGATCTTAAAGAAGCCTTCATGGCTTTCATTGAGAAAAGGGCTCCTAATTTTAAAGGAAAGTAAATGCCACGACGGCCCCATATCTTTTGGCAGGGGTGTATGATAAGATTGCAATCAAAAAAGGCGCGTTCCCCAAGAACGCACCTTTTTTATTTCTGATTTTGTACAATTTATCCTGTTCTCAAACCGGATAAATACTTTTTATTAATTTCTGTACAGGTCTTCAATTTCGTCTTTATATTTCTCGAAAACGATTCTGCGTTTGAGTTTCATTGTCGGAGTCAATTCGCCCGACTCAACACTGAATGGTTTTTCCATGACCTTGTAGTACTTGATCTGCTCGTAACGCGGCAGGGTTTCGTTGACCTCATCAATCTGCTTTTGTATCAATGCCTTAATCTGTTCATTGGCGACAAGATCCTTATCGGAACCTTCTGGAATATTGTTGTGCTTGGCATAACGATGAAGTTCATGAAAATCGGGAACAATCAGCGCGGAAATATACTTTCGCGCGTCGCCAAGAAGGCAGGCCTGATCGATAAAAGGCTTGGCCGTAATGGCCAGCTCAA
The DNA here is from genome assembly GCA_964394185.1 of uncultured Smithella sp. Lineage (GTDB taxonomy): Bacteria > Desulfobacterota > Syntrophia > Syntrophales > Smithellaceae > Smithella. The sequence goes on along the minus strand of CAYMWM010000012.1, from coordinate 45,963 downwards.
TGGGATGCGGAGCGATATTCTTGCCGCCCGACGTGACAAAAAGTTCTTTTTTACGGTCGGTAATTCGCAGGAATCCATCTTTATCGAATTCACCGATATCGCCGGTTTTGAACCACCCGTCCGGGGTGAACGACTCGGCTGTTGCTTCCGGCAGATTCCAGTATCCTTTGAATACTTGAGGACCTTTGAGCAGAATTTCGCCGTCTTCGGCTATTTTTTCCTCTGTCCAGATGACCGGTTTGCCGACGGTGCCGGGTTTGATCTGCAATTTATGAGCAACTGTATTATAAGCCAGGGAAAGACCGAGCGCCCGGATAGGATTGGTATAGGGCGATAATCCCTGTGCCTGTTTGGTCACCATCAAGTCAACCGTTAAATCTATCATTTTGTTTTGAAACCAGCTTGCCTTGCTGACATCGAAACTGCTGGAAAATTCCGGTTCGTTGAAATTGACAACGGGCGATGTTTCCGTAAGGCCGTAGCCTTCGCTGAGCTGAATGCCCAGAGAGCGGATAAACACGCAGACTTCTTTGGAAAGCTTGCCTCCGCCTGATACACCCAGCACGACACGATCCAGACCGGCTGACTTTTTGATTTTATTGAAAACAAGAATGTTGGCCAGCGCGAATTGCAGCAGGTCAATTTGGTTCATTCTCGTTGCGGTTTCCATGGCATTGGAGTATTTTTCACCCAGTTTCAGCGCCCAATTAAAAGTGGATTGAACGGACTTGTTCTGCCGTGAGATGATGGATCTTGTCGTATCGTAAATTTTTTCCCATAAGCGCGGAATGCTGGCAATGGCGTGGGGTCTGACTTCCATCATGTTTTTGGGTATTTTTTCAAAACTCTCGGCAAAAACAAGAATGCTTCCCTGAACAAGGGCACCGGCATGATAATCGCTCGTTCTGCCGAAAACATGACACATCGGAAGATGCACAAGGTGAATAGGGTGGAGTTTACCCATTTCCCGCTGACGGCGCATAAGCGTGGAATTGGAAGCCTGATGAAGATTCGATACCCAGTTTTTCTGCGTCAGGATGGCGCCTTTCTGTTTGCCTGTTGTTCCGGAAGTATAAATGATCGAAGCAACATCATCAGGAGAGACATTGTTGATACTTTTTTCCAAATCTTCGTCACTTACTTTTCCCTTCCCCAGGGCGATGACTTCATCGAAGGTGTAAACGCCTTCCGGTTTTGCGCCTTTCCATGAGGACATAACGATGATCTTGTCTACCACAACTCCCTGTGCTTTTGCTTTCAGGGTCATTTCGCCCCGTTCCTGAGTGGAGGCAATAACAATTTTGGACCCGCTGTCCGCTGTCATATATCCCAGTTCTTCCACTGTCAGGGTGGGATACAGAGGAACACCAACAGCGCCGCAGGCCTGAATCGCCTGATCGGCAATAATCCATCTCGGCCTGCTTTCAGAAAAGACCACGATTCGATCACCTTTTTTTAGTCCCAAGACCATCAAACCCTTGGCAAGACCCATCGCTTCTTCACGCGTTTCCTTCCATGTTCGTGAATGCCAATCGGTGCTGGGGTCGCCGTTTTTGTCAATCTTAGCCCGAAGAAGTTCAACCTGGTCGCCGTAACGCAGGGCCTGGTTGTGAAATATTCCGCACAAAGTATCCGTCCTGTAAGCCATAACTCTTTTTCTCCCCTCTTTAAAATATTTATAAACTATCACTAGTAATCAGATAGTTTTTGAACTTTTGTTTGATTTTGGTTTCAAGTGCGACTTTCATACGCCGTTTTTTCTTAAAAAAGCAAGTTCAAATTTTTCTTAAAAATCCTGCATGTTTGGCTCAACGGTTTTCTTTTTGTAAAGAAAACGTTCCAGAAAACGGTTGTAAACGGTCCAATCGGAATCCGCGTTGGTGGAATCAGCCATAAAAGTTTGAAATGCGTTGAACTTGGCATCCAGATCATCAATGTAGTGAACTACAAGGGCTTCCAGAGTTTTCGGACGTTTGGGAGACCCGAATTCAAATTCTCCGTGATGACTTAAAATGATGTGCCGCAGTTCCATCGCTGATTGTGAAGGAAAATGTTCGATAGCGGTAATTTTTTCATTGATCATTTCCACACCCATGACAATGTGGCCGATTAATCTTCCTTCATCGCTGTAATCAATGATGCTGTCGTAGGAAAATTCATGAATTTTACCGATATCATGAAGAATGCCTCCGGTAATAACCATGTCTTTGTTGAGGTCAGGGTAATGATAAGCGATTTTATCCAGAATTTTCACGACGGAAAGCGTATGTTCCAGAAGGCCGCCCAGATAAATATGATGAAAACCTTTGGCGGCGGGTGCTCTCTTGAAAAGGGAAATGGTTTCTTCTTCCTGAAAAAAAGCATTGAGCAACGCCCGCAAATGTTTGTCGTTTACCTTTTCAATAAAACCGGCCATTTCATTGAACATGGCCTCGACATCGCCTTTGACGCAGGGTAGATAATCCGCAGGGGCGATGTCTTCCCATGGGATTTTTTTTAGGTTAATAATCGATATTTGAATTGAATTTTTGTAAGTGGCGGCTCTTCCTTCGATAAAAATGATGTCGCCTTTTTTGAAAAGCTGATCAAATTCGGCTGCATTTTCCCAGACTTTACAGTCGAGCTCACCGGTCTTGTCTTTCAGCTTTACGCTCAGATAAGGTGACCCTTTTTGAGAGAAAGCCATGTTTTTTTCAGCAGCCAGAAAGAAGGACGCAACCTTGTTCCCCTGTTTGATATCTTTGACATATATTTCTTTGATATTCAAATTATGACCCGCCTTTCATGAGAATATATATTCATCTTCCCGTTCCGCACATAACCGATAAGCAAAATATTGGCTTTGCGAGACAAATCCATAGCATTGGCCGTAGGAGCGGAATGAGAAATGATAATCGATATACCCATATTCCAGACTTTATAAACTATTTCTGAAGAAATTCTTCCCGTGGTTAAAATAATCGCTTTGTTGAGCTTGACTTTTTTCAAGAGCGCAAATCCTGCCAGCATATCGATGGTGTTGTGACGGCCGATGTCCTCGCGTAAAGCGACAATATTATTATTTACGGCCAGGGCCGAACAATGCGTTCCGCCTGTCTGATTATGCACGGCTGAGCCGTTTAAAAGTTCATCCATCAGTTTCAGCGCCAGACCCGTTTTAAGATTAAAATCAGCGGGAACATCCAGTGGAAGGAGCAAATCAAGATTGGTTTTGCCGCGCGCACCGCTCGATGCTATATTTTTTACTTGGGCAGGTGGATAATTCGTCTTATTATTCAAAGTAACATTCACAATGTTTTTATTTTTGCTGATTTTGATATTTTCGATTTCTCTGCTTGTGGCAATGATTCTTTCCGACCTTAAAAATCCCGCGGCCAGCTCGTCCAGATGAATGCCCGCGCAGGCAATGTTAACCAATGGCTTCCCGTTGACATGCACGGTCAGCATGATTTCCCGAATCACTTTAGCCGATGAAGCGGCAACAGATGCATTATTACCGGAAAACACATTAATTTTTTTTATAATCCCGCTGGGAGCGCTCATACGATCTTCCTTAAGACACGGTGATCGCCGACGCGGACGGTCAGCTTGTTCATATCAAAATATTCCATCAGGGGAATGATATATTTGCGGGAAAGGCCGGTTAATTCTTTAAAGCTTGCGGGTGTCGCTTTCCCGTCCTTGATCAGCATTTGCGTATAATCGTTTTGTAGTTTATTCAGATGGTCGCGGGAGAAACAAAGCTCTTCGTTGATTTTAATCAGATCTCCTTCTTTGAGCATCAGGCTGATAATACTGTGTGCCTTTGCTTTCCGGTCTTTAAAATTATTCACGACATCATTGAGGGAAGGCGGCGCAAGCCCTGCCTGGTTGTAAATTCCTACTATGTCCTGACGCAGGGAATCAAGATCTCCCTCCAGTTCCACCTGATGTTTGGCCATACGGACATTGTCTTTGTCGCTGACAATAGTTCCTTTCTTGTTCAGCGAGTTCAAAACCATGTTAAAAAGTTTTGGCGGGATATCGTTCTCCAGAGAACCTTTTAATTCTTCTTTGGAGATACCTCCCTTGAGGGGATTTTTCTTATGATAATCACCGACGTTATGAACAATCATTTCTTCCAGCTTATTGAAGAAGTAAGCGGAAATTACTGTTGTTTCATCACTGTCCAGCAGGAAAGCTTTCTTTCCGGAAAACAAACTTTCCAGCGTCTCCTTGATTTTTTTTGCTTTGACACCGAGTCGGAATGCCAGACGCTGCAGGTTGATGCCGGTAAAACCGGTTCTTTCCAGAATAATAGAAATTTTTTCCTGTAAATTTCCTTCCCGCAGCACGTTTAATTCTTCTATAATTTTATTGTTGAGTCTTTTATGCTTTCTCGGAAGAGGATCAATGATCTGACCGCCGCCGAAGGTTGTAACCGGAGAATAGCTGCGCAATACAAAATGATCTCCGGCAACGACAACATCCTTTTCCGACAGAACAAGTTGAGCAAAAGCTTTTTCACCCGGCGCGAGCTCATCTTTTTCCAAAAGAATGATCCGCGAAATGATTTCGCTGGTACCGGTATGCAGGCGTACCAGCGCCCGGTTTTTGATATTTTTGGAATTGGAAGCGAGGTATTCAATAAACACATCCAGACGCTGTGTCGGCCAGACGGTTTGCGGACGGACAAGAACATTGCCGCGGTTAATGACGGATTTTTCAATTCCCTGTAAATTGATCGCTGTGCGCTGACCTGACCACGCTTCTTCCACAGGCAAATTATGTACCTGAATGCCTCTGATGCGGGCGGTAACATTTTCGGGAAGTATTTGAATTTCCTCTCCAGTTTTAATGTGGTCGGAAACCAGTGTGCCGGTGACAACCGTGCCGAAACCCTTCATCGTAAACACACGATCCACCGGCAGGCGGAAAATACCGTCATCTGTTTTTTCGGCTAGATTGTTTGTGACGGAATTGAGCGCGTTCGTTAACTCAGTCAATCCTTCGTTTTTAACTGCGGATACAGGCACAATGGGCGCACCTTCCAAAAAAGTTCCATTGATGAAATCGGTTATTTCCGATTGGACAAGGTTAAGCCAGTCTTTTTCCACAAGATCCATTTTGGTCAGGGCGATGACACCTTTGGATATTCCCAAAAGGGAACAGATATGCAGATGTTCTTTTGTCTGCGGCATGATTCCCTCATCCGCGGCAATGACCATTAATACCAAATCAATGCCTGCCGCTCCGGAGACCATATTTTTAATGAATTTTTCGTGTCCGGGAACATCCACAATTCCCAGCGTCTGGCCGGAAGGAAGCGTCAAAGAGGCAAATCCCAGTTCGATGGTAATGCCCCGTTGTTTTTCCTCTTTGAGACGATCGGTATCAATCCCCGTAAGGGCTTTAATTAACACTGTTTTTCCGTGATCTACATGGCCGGCTGTGCCAAGAACGAAATGTTTCATTTATTCGCCTGTCTGATTTGAATAATACAGCGGGGAAAATAACAAACTCTGCATTTTTTCACAAGGTTATATTTGATTAAAATCCAAAATAAATAAATGAGCTTTTAGTAGAAAAAACATGCGGTAAATTAATCCTTGAAAATGGCAGGGGGAATTGTTACAAGTCGCATTATTAAGAGGTATCTCTTGCGTATACTTGGTTTAGATTACGGTGAAAAGAGAATAGGAGTATCCGTCTGCGATGAACTGGGTCTTACCGCCCAAGGGCTACCGACTTTGATAAGAAAAACCAGAAAACATGATTTGGACATTTTGGAAAATCTGGTTAAAAATTATCAAGTGGAAAAAATAGTGATAGGTTATCCTGTACGGCTGGATGGTTCAGAAGGCATTCAGTGTGAAAAAGTAAATCGTTTCGCGGCATTACTGGAAAATACTTTTGCTCTTCCCGTTATCAAGTGGCAGGAAACCCTTTCCACCAAGGAAGCTGAGGAAATACTGATAAATTCAGGTGTTCGCTGGCAAAAGAGAAAGAAAATGGTGGATAAAATGGCGGCTTGTCTGATTCTTCAAAATTATCTGGATTCTGTTTCCAAATAGTCAAAAAATCCCCGATACATATGAATGAAGACAATAAAAAAAATGCGCCGGATAAATCATTGAAGGAAAAAAATTCCAAAGATGAAAACCATAATCATGTGCATTTTTGGACATTTAAATTTCCTGTTTTTATTAGTATTATGAAAAAGTATTTTTCCACGAACAAGACTGTCCGCCGGATCGTTTTATTTTTTATCGTTGTATTTTTCATCTATACTATCTTGCTTTTGAATTACTCGTTCAGTCCCACAAGCACGGGAAACGTGAATGTTATGGTTAACATACCCACGGGAACAAGTTTTCGGGAAAGCGGGGAAATCCTTTTTAAAGCGGGACTGATAAAAAACCGTTTTTTCTTTTATAGCCTGGCCGTGATCAAAGGTGCAAGACGCAACCTTCGTGCCGGCGAATATGAATTCAATACTTCTTATACTCCCTGGACCATCATTGATAAACTGGTGCGCGGAGAAATAAAAATTTATAAAGTTACCATTTGTGAGGATTTGTCTCTGCGAGAGATCGCCGAGATTCTGGACAGGGACAAACTCATTAATAAGGAAATCTTTTTCGAACTATCCAGAGATAAAGAATTTCTGAAGTCTTTGAATATAAAGGCTGACTCTATCGAAGGTTATCTTTTCCCTGAAACATACTTCTTGAACCGTTCGATGAATACCAGCCGGATTATGAAAAAAATGGTGGATACGTTTTGGCAAAAAGTCACACCGGGAATGATTCAAAAAGCGCGCGAGATTGGATTAAACGAAAATCAGTTTATTACACTTGCTTCAATGATAGGCAAAGAATCAGGAGATAATTTTGAAAAGCCTCGCATTGCGGCTGTATTTTATAACAGACTGAAAAAGGGAATGCGCCTGCAAAGTGATCCTACTGCCGTTTATGATATGGATAACTTTGACGGTAAGGTTTACCGCAGTCACTTGCGGAGAGATTCTCCATACAATACGTATATTATAAAAGGCCTGCCGCCCGGACCCATTGCCAATCCGGGATTAACATCACTTAAGGCGACCCTTCATCCGGAACCTGTTGATTATCTTTATTTTGTTTCAAAAAGAGATGGAACGCATTATTTTTCAAGTTCCCTGGCTGAACATAATAAGGCAATTAATCGGTATATATATCAAAAAGGTGAATTAATACAACAACATGAAAACAATAAGCCGCAACTAGGAGAGAGCCGTATGCAAGATGAAAGTAATATAATGCAACAGCTTCAAGGTAATATCCTGCAGCAACTTGAAGTTATAAAAACCCCTCAACTTGAATATAAAAACCAAAAAAATTAACAGATAAAAAATCTGATAAAAAAAGATCAAATAATGGAATCTTTTTCCCGCGGAAAGCTTCTTTTTGCCAATCATCCCAACCTGAATCATTTTTAATTCGCCCCCCCCCCCTTTTCCCCTGTAATTTTAAGTTGTTTAATTTAAAAAAAGTACTTGACAAAGGCAATTGCCGCCTCTATAGTTGCCATGTGGAGTAAAGTGGTTTATCGTGGAGGGGAGTGATGTCTGTTTTCAGGGGTCAATTTCATCATACTATCGATGAGAAAGGAAGGATAATCTTCCCGTCGAAATTCCGAGAAATATTTGCGGAAGAATATGACAACAGGCTGGTTATTACCAATTGGGACCAGTACCTGATGGTTTTCCCCTACGATGAGTGGTTGATTATTGAAGAGAAGGTAGCCCATCAATCCAAATTGCGCAAGGAAATTCGATCGTTTCAACGTTTCTTCATGTCCGGGGCGGTTGATTGCAATATTGACGGACAGGGGCGTGTGCTTATACCCCCTACGTTGCGAGAATATGCTCAATTGGAAAAAGATATTGTTCTGGCCGGCATGCTGAAAAATATCGAAATTTGGTCGAAAGACCGTTTCGAAGAGAGAATGAAGCAGGCTGCTGGTGAAATTGACAAATGCGCTGACTTTATAGCTGATCTGGGAATCTAGAACCATGATTGCCGACCTCTACCACGAGCCGGTAATGCTAGAAGAAGTTCTTGATTCGCTTCTGGTCGGCCCAACCGGTGTTTACGTGGATGGCACCGTGGGAGGCGCGGGTCATTCTTACGGGATACTTAAAAATACAGACGCTTTTTTAGTGGGAATTGATTGTGATGATGAAGCTTTGGCGTTTGCGGAAAAAAAACTTTCGGAATTCGGTTCCCGCAAGATTTTAATAAAAGAAAATTTTGCTAATTTAGACCATATACTAAAAAGTTTGAATATAGAAAAAGTTGACGGAGTTCTTCTGGATTTGGGAGTTTCTTCCCGCCAATTGGATACGGCTCAAAGAGGTTTTGGTTTTAGTCAGTCCGCACCGCTCGATATGCGTATGGATCGCAGTTTAATGCTCAGCGCTTACGATATTGTCAACAGCTTCGCGCAAAACGAACTGGAAAAAATTATCAGGTTTTACGGGGAAGAAAAAATGGCGGCAAGAATTGCTAGGACAATATCAAAAAGAAGACAGGAATCGCCCATTGAAACAACGACACAGCTGGCGGCGATTATTGCTTCCTGCATGCCTGCCAAATTGAAATGGCAGAGAATTCATCCCGCAACAAGAACCTTTCAGGCGATAAGAATCGCCGTCAATAACGAATTGAATAATATTAAACCGGCCATTCATGCCGCCGCGGATGCCTTGAAACCGGGTGGCCATCTTTGCGTTATCTCTTTTCATTCACTGGAAGATCGAATTGTCAAAAATGAAATTCGCTCTTTGGAGGGTGTTTGCGTATGTCCCAGGGATGTGCCGGTATGTATTTGCCAAAAAGAAGAAAAACTTAAAAATCTGACCCGAAAGCCGATTACCCCTTCGGAAGAAGAAATGGAATCTAATCCGCGCGCCCGTAGCGCCAAATTAAGAGTAGCGGGGAGAATTTAACATGACGCAGTCCCAGCCGTCTGTGGAAACAAAAGTTATGCCCCGTCTGGCCGAAGACAATGAAGCATCTTTCGGAATTAAATATCCGACTTTTATTGTGTTCGCCATCGTGCTGATGTTTGTCGCTGTTGTCTATGTGGGTTCGCATATTCGCATGACGGAACTCGAATATAATATCGCGACGGAAGTCAGTGCCCAGCAGCAGCAGCTGGAAGAACAAAAAAAATTAAAACTTGAATATGCGATGCTTAAATCGCCTCAGAGAATCGAAAACATAGCGAGAAATAAATTGCAGATGTCCTATCCTGATAATAACCAGATAATTGTTTTGAGGAAATCGGGAGAATGATATGACGGCTGAAACGAAAAAATGGCTGAAATTCAGAATCCTCATAATTTTCCTTTTTTTTCTTGTTTTGTTTATCTCTCTGATATCCCGTGCCTTTCAATTGCAGGTATTGTCCGGTCAAAAGCTGAAAACATTGGCAGCAAGACAACACACGACGGTTCTTCAGTTGCAACCGGAAAGAGGTGTAATTTACGACCGTAACGGTGAAAAGCTGGCCATATCCATCATGGCTGATTCCGTTTGCGCCGATCCGTCCAAAATCGTTGACCCCACCTCAACATCCAGGAAACTTGCGGAAATTCTCAATTTAGATAACCAGACGATTTACAAGAAGCTATCTTCACCCAAGAATTTCTGCTGGCTGGCCAGAAGGATTTCTCCGGAACAATCCGCTCTGGTGCAAAGTGCCGATATCGACGGGATTTTTTTGGTTAAAGAACCTAAACGTTTCTATCCTAACGGAGAATTGGCCGCTCATCTGCTGGGATTTGTCGGTCTGGATGCTTCGGGACTGGAAGGGCTGGAACGTAAATACGATGAGTTATTGAAAGGAAAATCTGAAAAATTAGCTTGGGCGCGGGATGCCAAGGGCAAGAAGTTATTTTTGCGTGTTGAAAAAAATGAAACTCCGAATAATGAAAACATGAATCTTGTCCTTACGATTGACAACAGGATTCAATATCTTGTTGAAACGAAACTAAAAGAAGCGGTTCTGGACAAGGGCGCCAAAGGAGGACTGGCGATTGTCATGGATCCCAAGACAGGCGAAATTCTGGCTTTAGCCAACCAGTTAGGATTCAATCCTAATAACGTCGAGGGACTCAAACCAGATATATGGCGTAACCGTGCCATTACCGATTATTATGATCCGGGATCAACCTTCAAGCCATTTTTAGTGGCCGGTGCGATGGAAGAAAAAGTTGTCAAGGAGTCGGATAGATTTTTCTGCGAAAATGGAAATTATCAAATAGCGGATCGTGTCATTCATGAAGCCAACAGAAAACGTCACGGGACTTTAACAGTCAGAGAAATATTAAAGTATTCGAGTAATATCGGCTCAGCGAAAATCGCTCAAAAAATGGGTAAGGAAAAATTTGCCGATTATATTCAAAAATTCGGTTTCGGAGAAAAAACAGGCATAGATCTTCCCGGCGAATCTGCGGGATCGGTGAGGCCGGTAAAAAGTTGGGTACCTGTTGACACGGCCATGATCGCATTCGGTCAGGGCGTGTCGGTAACGGCGATTCAACTGATTGCAGCTGTTTCAGCAGTTGCAAATGATGGTGTCTTGATGAAACCTTACATTGTGCGGGGTATTGCCGATCAGGATAATCGACTGGTTAAGCTTTATACACCTACGGTCGTGCGTAAAGTTGTTTCTCCGGATGTGGCAAAGCGTCTCACTAAAATGCTGACGGATGTCGTAGGCGCCGAAGATGGTACGGGTAAAAACGCCAGAATCGTCAATCTCTCTGTTGCCGGTAAAACAGGAACGTCACAAAAATTCGATGTTGCGCGCGGTGTTTACTCTTCAGAAAAAGTTCGTACTTCATTTATGGGATTTTTCCCGGCCGACAATCCACAAGTTGCCATCCTGGTAGTGCTTGACGAGCCTCAAAGAGATAAATGGGGCGGGGTCGCATCCGCTCCGGTATTTAAGCAGATCGCAGAGCAGATACTCAATTGTTTTAAAACCAATATACGGGAGACTCCCATTTTCGAAAAAGAAAAAATGGAAAAAATAGAACTTGTTTCCAGTGAGCAGTCGATAGTGCCTTCCGGTACAGAAGAGAGCGATGAATTATCAATGCCCAATTTTGTAGGGTTAACGATAAGAGAAGCGATGAAAAAAGCCAAGGCGGAATCCATAGAACTTAAAATATCCGGCAACGGCTGGGCTGTGCGCCAGTATCCGGAAGCGCATACGCCTTTAGGCAATGAACGTTTATGCAAAATTGTTTTTGAATTGAATAACTGAGGTTTGAATGAAGCTGGCTCAATTAATTGAGGGATTGGATATCATCAATATTTTGGGAGATACATCCGGGGAAGTCTCCGGCGTATGTTTTTCCGCGGATAAATGTGAACGAGGTTCTTTGTTTGTCGCTGTTCCGGGATTAAAGAATGACGGACATGATTTTATCAATGATGCCGTGTCGCGGGGCGCTGAATTCATCGTTTACAGTAAAGAATTACAATTTTCGTTGCCCGTGACGGCAATCAAGGTGCCGGATAGCCGGCGCGCGCTGGGTATTCTGGCCAGAAATTATTTCGGCAATCCATCCGCTTCGCTCAAACTTCTTGCGGTTATGGGAACAAACGGCAAGACCACCATCACTTATCTTCTGGAATCCATCCTGAGAGAAGCAGGTTTTAAATGCGGTGTGCTGGGTACGATTAATTACCGTTATAATGGCAAAACTTACAATGCTCCCAATACGACTCCGGAATCCTATGAAATGCAGAGAATCATGCGCGCGATGGCCGACGAAGGAGTCACGCATGTCGTTGCCGAAGTTTCCTCACACGCTGTCGATCTGAAAAGAGTTGATGACTGCGATTTTGACTTGGGTATTTTCACCAATCTTACGCGTGACCACCTTGATTATCATTTAACAATGGAAAACTATTTTCAGGCAAAGAAAAGATTTTTTGCCGAAATATTGATCCAAAGTTGCAAAGTCTATTCACAAAAAATGGTTATCAATGCCGATGATCAGTGGGGGCAGAGGATTGTAAAGGAGGTGTCCGCGCCGGCCCTGACTTATGGAGTGGAAGCCGACTGCGCGATCAAAGCGGTAAACCATGAATTATCCCTGACGGGAATAAAAGCGGAGATTAATCTGGCCGGAGATGCTGTCTTTATCATTTCACCCCTCATAGGCAAATTTAACCTCTACAATATATTAGCCGCTGTGGGAGCGGCTTTTATTTTACAAATTCCTGCCGCTGTCATTAAAAAAGGCATTGAGAATTTGTCCAATGTGCCGGGACGACTGGAATCGGTATTCGCCCCCGGAATTCATGTTTTCGTCGATTATGCACATACCGATGATGCTTTAAGGCGGGTTTTACAAAGTCTTACCGAACTGAAAACGAAAAGAATCATCACGGTTTTCGGTTGTGGGGGTAACAGAGACAGGGGGAAAAGGCCGATGATGGCGGATGCTGCTACTCTTTACAGCGACCTGACGATTATCACGTCTGATAATCCGCGCCTGGAAAATCCTCTGGATATCATCGCTGAAATAGAAACGGGCATTGATAAAGAAAAAGTAAAAAAAGCAGAATCTGGCAAATTGAAATTTGATGGCGATGATCGTCACTATACTATTGTCCCTGATCGGAGAAAGGCTCTTGAAGTGGCGATAAAGGCAGCTCAAAACGGAGACATTGTTTTAATTGCGGGCAAAGGCCATGAAGATTATCAGATTCTGGGAACGGGGAAAATACCGTTTGATGATCGTTCAATTGTAAAAGAGATTTTAAAGTCAAGGAGTCAAAGACAATAGATTAATGAATAATGAATCTCCTGTATTTTCATTAAAAGATGTTTTGAAAGCAATCCACGGGACTTTAATTTCCGGTGAGCAGGAAATGAGTTTTTACGGCATTTCCACAGATTCCAGATTGATCAGAGAAGGTAATCTCTTTGTCGCTCTGAAGGGTGAGAAGTTTGACGGTCATGACTTTATTAATGTTGTTGTAAAAGAAGGTGCCACAGGAGTGATTGTACAGAATGAAGAAAAAATTAGTCAGGTTACGACGGGGAAAAACGTTGCTGTGATTAAAGTTAGCGATACTCTGTTTGCTCTGGGAGAACTTGCTCATGCGTGGAGAAAAAAGCTTTCCATTCCGGTCATCGGCCTGACAGGTTCTTCCGGGAAGACAACGACCAAAGAGATGATCGCGGCGATTATCAGCAGGAAGAAAAATATTTTAAAGACGGAAGGAAATCTCAATAATCTGATTGGACTGCCGCAGACGATATTCCGTCTGAACGATAAACATGAATTCATGATTCTGGAAATGGGAACAAATACCAGAGGGGAAATAAAAAGACTGACACAAATCGCCGAACCGGATATCGGGCTGATTACCAACATCGGTCCGGCGCATCTGGCGGGCTTCGGCTCCATGGATGTTGTCAGAGAAGAGAAAAGCGATCTGTTTATGAATATGCCGTTTTTGTCAACAGCCATTATCAATCTTGACGATAAAGCGTTGACCGCTACTACCGAAAAATGGCAGGGAAATAAAGTAACTTTTAGCATGAGTCCCAATGCCGATGTTACGGTAAAGGATATAGAAAAAAATGGCGCTAGAGGCATGCGTTTTAATCTGGTGATAGGCGGCAATGTCCAAAAGACGGAAATTAAAATCGTCGGCCTGCATCATGTCTATAATGCTATGGCGGCGGCGGCAGCGTCATTCGCGGCCGGAATGGATATCCGGACAATATCGGAAGGTTTGTCTGCTTTTCGGCCGTTTAGCGGGCGTATGGAAATTATCAAACTGCATAACGGAGCATATCTCCTGGATGATTCTTATAACGCCAATCCGGCGTCCGTTCGGGAAGCCTTGATGACTTTGAAAGATTTGAAAGCCAATCATAATGGATTTGTTTTTTTAGGTGATATGCTGGAGTTGGGAACACAGTCTGAAGAAATGCACAGAAAAATCGGAATGCTGATGGCTACGATTGGTGTCAACGCTCTTTTTCTTCAAGGCAATTTATCCGGAGTTACCGCAGCCGGAGCAAAAGAGGGTGGATTGGCGGATGAGAGTATCTTTATTTTGCCGGATAAAAATAACGGTATTGATTATTTGAAGAAACATTTGAAAAAGGGCGACTGGATTTTAGTAAAAGGTTCGCGCGGAATGAAGATGGAAAAAATTGTAAATCAAATATGCGATGATTTCGGTTCGGATAAATTAAGCCCAGACAGTAAAAAAGAATGATTTAAAGGGAGTGACCTAATTTGATTTACCATTTATTATATCCGTTACATACAGCGATATCGTTCTTTAACGTTTTTCGTTACATAACGTTTAGAACGATTTTTGCTTCCATTACGGCCCTTTTGATTTGTCTTATTTTCGGAAAATGGATGATTCAGAAACTGCAGAATATGCAGATAGGTCAGCAGATACGGGAGGACGGGCCTCAGAGCCATCTGGTGAAAAAAGGCACTCCAACCATGGGTGGAATATTAATTATTTTTGCCGTGGTTATCTCCACTATGCTTTGGATTAATCTGTCTGTTAGTTATGTCTGGCTGGTGTTGCTGGTGACGGTGGGATATGGCTTAATCGGATTTATTGATGATTACAGCAAGCTTGCCGGCAGAAGTTCCAAGGGCATTCCCGGTAAAACCAGACTTGTGGCGGAAATCATTATCGCTTTGTTTGTCAGTGTTGTTCTCTATTTAAACCATGGATTTAATTTGCACGTAACCATTCCTTTTTTCAAAACCATCCTGCCTGATTTGGGCTGGGGTTATGTTTTTCTTTCCACATTTATTATTGTTGGAGCGGCCAATGCCGTTAATTTAACAGATGGTTTGGATGGACTGGCTATTGGTCCGGCGATTATTTGCTTTGCGACGTATATCCTTTTTGCCTATTTTGCAGGAAACGTAAAAGTGGCATCTTATTTAAAAGTTACTCATATTGCCGGTGCCGGCGAATTGGCCGTATTCTGCGGAGCTCTGGTAGGGGCCGGACTGGGCTTTCTCTGGTTTAACGCCTATCCCGCGGAAGTTTTTATGGGGGATGTCGGATCCCTTTCACTGGGCGGAGCACTGGGAACGATTGCGATTATTACCAAACAGGAAATATTGCTGGCCATTGTCGGCGGTATATTTGTTGTGGAAACGTTTTCCGTAATTTTTCAGGTGGGTTATTTTAAAATGACAGGCGGAAAACGCATTCTCCGTATGGCCCCCCTGCATCATCATTTTGAACTGAAGGGCTGGGCGGAGCCTAAAGTCATTGTCAGATTCTGGATTATTTCCATTTTGTTGGCTTTGTTAGCCATAAGCACTTTGAAGTTACGGTAGAGGAATAATGAATTTTAAAGGCCAAAAAATAGTTGTTATCGGCATGGGCAAGACGGGTATAGCCGTGGCCGGATTTTTGGGAAAACACGGCGCAAAGGTCGTCGTAACAGATGAAAAGTCACCGGATCAGTGGGGCGTTGAATTTAAAAAAATCGCCGGAGAAAAATGGCTGGAAATCGGCAACTACAGTAATCCCGTTATTTTGGAAGACGCGAAGATGGTTGTTCCTTCTCCCGGTATTCCTCCCAATAATCAATTGTTGATTGAGGCATTGAAGAAAAAAATATCCATTGTCAGTGAAATTGAACTTGCCTACTGGTGTATCAAGGTTCCCATTATTGCGGTAACCGGTACCAACGGGAAGACGACAACGACGACGCTTCTGGGGAAAATTCTTGAGGGTTCGGGAAAGAAAGTTTTTGTCGGCGGCAATATCGGCAATCCACTGATTGAATACGTGGAAACAGATCAGCGGGATGATTTCATCGTGGCGGAAATCAGCAGTTTCCAGCTTCAATGGATAGAAAAATTCCGGCCGTTTGTCGGCTTGCTTTTGAATATAACCTGCGACCACATCAATTATCACGGTTCTTTTAGCGAGTACCGCCGCGTTAAGGCAAAGGTCTTTGCCAATCAGACGAAAAAGGATTTTGCGATTCTTAATGCGGCAGATGAGGAACTGTCAGGAATGGCCGATTCAATCAACGCGCGTGTTGCTCAATTCAGTTCGAAAGGGACTGTGCCCGAAGGGATATTTGTCAAAGATGAAAATATTATTTTGAAAATACCGGGTATGGATGAAGAACATTATCCTTTGAGCATGGTCCATCTTCCTGGCTCACATAATGTGGAAAATGTAATGGCGGCGGTCATGGCGGCGCGTTTCTGCGGCTGTGACCGGAAAAATATTATCGAGACAGTGAGCTCATTTCGCGGATTGTCGCACAGAATAGAATTTGCAGGAGAAAAAAATTCAGTAAAATTCTACGACGATTCCAAAGGAACCAATGTCGGATCGGTTTTACGGGCACTGGAGACCTTTGATAAACCGGTTATTCTGCTTTTGGGCGGCCGTGATAAAGATGGAGATTTTGATACGTTGAGGCCGTTGCTTAAAACAAAAACTAAGAAAGTGATTCTATTCGGAGATGCGCGTGAGCGCATCGCATCGTTAATCGGCGGGGATATTCCCGTACTGAAGGAAACAAAATTAAGGGAAGCCATTGAGCGGGCATACAAAGATGCCGGTCAGGGAGACATTGTTTTGCTTTCTCCCGGTTGCGCCAGTTTTGACGAGTTTGCCAATTATAAGGAACGGGGTAATTATTTCAAGGAAGTGGTGAGGACTCTGTAGGATGGATGCGGTATATAAAAAAGAGGATAAGATACCGGACATTACTCTTCTTTTAATTACTTTGCTTTTGGTTATTGTGGGGACGGCGATGATTTATTCATCCAGTTCAATTATTGCGCTGGAAAAATTCAAAGACGGCCAATATTTTTTAAAGAAACAATTGGCTTTCGTTTTTCTGGGAATGATTGCAATGATCATTATGACAAAAATGCCTTACAATTATTTAAGGAAACTGGCTTATCCGGGGATGATTTTGTCCGTGCTTTTATTGTCCATGCTTTTTATTCCTTCTGTGGGTATGAGACGCGGCGGCGCCACCCGCTGGCTGAATTTAGGAGGATTTTCCTTTCAGGTAACCGAGATGGTTAAAATTACTATCGTTATTTTTCTTGCTCATTTATTGACGCGTAAAGCATATCAGATTACAAACTTTGTTAAAGGACTTCTTGTGCCTCTGGGTGTTACCGCCTTTGTCATTCTGCTTATTTTACTGGAACCCGACTTTGGAACGTCCGCCATCATCGCAACCATTTTACTTTTGATGTTATGCATCGCCGGGGCGCAGATTAAACATCTATTATGCCTGGTGGGGGTTTTTGTTCCCATCGGCATATCACTGATTTTATACAAAGGATACAGGTTGACGCGCCTGACCGCTTTTTTGGATCCGTGGAAAGATGCGGACAATACCGGTTTCCAGATCATCCAATCCCTGATTTCTTTCGGTTCCGGCGGAGCTTTCGGCGTTGGAATAGGCGATGGCATGCAGAAATTATTTTACCTGCCTGAACCTCATACAGATTTCATTCTTTCCATTATTGCAGAGGAAAGCGGTTTTATGGGCGTAACGATTGTGATCATCATGTTCGCTCTTTTTGCTTTTCGCGGTTTTATGATTGCATTAAAAGCACCAGATCTTTTCGGGACTTTAATGGCTGCCGGCCTGACGATGGTGATTTCCCTAGAAGCGTTTATCAATATAGCTGGTGTTATGGGGCTTATTCCGCTGAAAGGTCTGGTTTTGCCTTTTTTAAGCTACGGCGGGACGGCATTTATTATGAGTATGACGGCTGTGGGTATTTTGCTGAATATTTCCTCGCAAGCGTCATAACTGGCATTTGAATGAGTTTGAATTTATGCGGAGTAAAAAATGCGGATTGTAATTGCGGGAGGAGGAACAGGCGGACATTTATTTCCCGGGATTGCCATCGCGGAAGAATTTTTAAAAAGAGACGATAAAACAAAAGTGATTTTTATTGGAACGCAGAGAGGAATTGAAAGCAGATTGCTTGGTCAACTTGGCTATGAACTTAGAGAAATTGATATTGAAGGTGTTAAGGGACGGGGGATTAAGGCACTGGTGAAAGTCGTTTATCAAATTCCAAAAAGCCTGTGGCAGTCAAGAAGGATTTTAAGACAGTTCTGCCCGGACATCGTAGTGGGCGTCGGCGGTTATGCTTCCGGTCCTGCCGTTCTGACTGCTCATTTTATGGGTATCCCTACAGCCATAGCGGAACAAAACGCCATCCCCGGAACCACCAACAGGATATTGGCTAAATTTGCCGATGCAATATTTATAACCTATGAGCAGAGTAAAGCATGTTTTCCGCAGACAAAGGTGATCTTTAGCGGCAACCCGGTGAGAGTGTCACTGGCTGTAAAAAGCGTCAGAGCTAAAAAGGAAAGAACTTACCGGCAGCTGCTTATTTTCGGAGGTTCGCAGGGAGCGGAAGCCATCAATAAAGGTGTTATGGATATGCTGCCGCAATTACAGGGCATGAAAGACAAGGTGCGAATTTTGCATCAGACCGGTTCGCGACAAGTGGAAGAAATGCAGAAGGCTTATGAACAGTTCGGTATTCAGGCGGAGGTCAAGTCCTTCATTGTAGGAATGGCTGATGCTTATGCTGATGCGGATTTGATTATTTGCCGGGCAGGCGCCACATCGCTGGCGGAGATAACTGCAGCAGGCAAAGCAGCCGTGCTGATTCCCTATCCGTGGGCGGCAGACGATCATCAGTTAAAAAACGCTCAGGCTCTTGCGGCCGAAGGGGCTGCCGTGATGATACCCGAGCGGGAACTCAGCGGCGCCAAATTGTTTGGTGTTGTGGAAAATCTTCTGCAGGATGCGAAAAAAATGCGAAAGATTGAGGAAAATTCCTTGAGGGTAAGCAAAGTTGATGCGGCAGCGACAATCGTTGATGCCTGCGTTAAGCTGGTAACTGAAAAACATAAATATCATTAGCATAAACTGAAATAGAAGGATTCATGAAAAAAGATAAAGAAAAAAGCCTGATGCAGCGTAAAGTAAAACGCATTCATTTTGTCGGTATCGGCGGCATTGGTATGAGCGGGATTGCCGAGGTGCTTGTCAATCTCGGTTACAATGTCGGCGGTTCCGATGTTCAGCCGTCGGACACGACCGCGCGACTGCAAAAGATAGGTGCGAAGGTGGTCATCGGGCACGCCGCTGAAAATATCGGCAATTCCGATGTCGTTGTAACGTCGACTGCGGTTAAGGAAAATAATCCGGAAGTCATCGAAGCGCACCGGAGAAACATTCCGGTGATTCCCAGGGCGGAAATGCTGGCGGAACTTCTCAAAATGAAATTTTCCGTTGCTGTTTCCGGCAGTCACGGTAAAACCACAACTACTTCTATGATTTCCACTATACTGGCCGAGGGAGATCTGGACCCGACAATGGTCATCGGCGGAAAACTCGCAAGTATAGGCAGCAACGCGAGATTGGGCGATGGTGAGATTATCGTGGCGGAAGCCGATGAAAGTGACGGATCATTCCTGAAATTATCGCCGACAATTGCCGTTATCACCAATATCGACCGCGAACATCTGGATTATTATCCGGGCATCGTCGAAATCAAGGACGCGTTTCTTAAATTTGCCAATATTGTTCCTTTTTATGGCTGCACGGTTATTTGCAATGACAATATTTACGTTCGCGAGATTACTCCCCTGATTAAACGCAGAATAATCACTTACGGGATTGAGTCTCCGGCTGATTATAATGCCGTTGATATCAAATTCAGTAAAAGGAAAACTTGCTATACGGCAGTTTATAAAGGGGATAAACTCGGCAAGGTTGAATTAATTGTTCCCGGTCTGTTCAACGTATACAATTCTCTGGCGGCGATAGCGGTGGCTCGGGAATTAAATCTGGATTTCATAACAATTAAGGAAGGTTTGAAAAGCTTTTCCGGTGTGCAGCGTCGTATGGAAATTAAAGGAAGAGTCGGAGATATAACCATCGTCGATGACTACGGCCATCATCCGACGGAAATAAAAGCGACGCTGGCCGCCATGCGGCAGATATGGAAAGATAGATTGATAGTCGTTTTTCAGCCGCACCGGTTTACCCGCACGAAGGCGCTCTTTGACGAATTCACAAAATCATTTAGTGATGTCGATATACTGATTTTAAACGATATATATCCGGCCAGTGAAGAACCGATTGCGGGGATTAATTCCGCCGTTCTTTGCGAGGCGATTAGAAAAGAAGGACAAACACATGTGGAGTATATTCCGGATGCGGAATCTACCGTAGAGTATCTTTTAAAAACGGTCAAAGAAAAAGATACTGTGGCTACTATCGGGGCCGGAAGTATTTATAAAATCGGTGAAACTTTCATCAAGCAATTAGTAGCAAGGGAAACAAAAAAGTGATGACCGGAAAGAATGAAGTTAAAGAAATTCTGGAAAATATTAATGCCGGGAAAATATTATATGATGAGCCGATGTCCCGTCATACATCGCTTTGTGTCGGGGGCAGTACCGATGCCTTGGTGATGGTAGAAAATGAAGACCAGCTAATCGCGGTTATAAAAAGACTGGAAGAAAAAAAAATAAAATTTTTCCCGGCGGGAAATTTGACCAATGTCATTGTCCGGGACGGTGGATACAGGGGAGCCATATTATTGATGACCGGAATGAAAGAAATTCGTTGCCAACATGTCAAGGAAGGTGGCGGGTTGATTTATGCCCAGGCGGGTGCGGGACTTTCCAGAGTTGTCAACCTGTCGGTTGCGGAAGAACTGACGGGTTGTGAATTTTGTTCAGGTATTCCCGGCAGTATCGGTGGAGCCGTGCGGATGAATGCAGGAGCTT
Source organism: uncultured Smithella sp. (assembly GCA_964394185.1). Classification (GTDB taxonomy): domain Bacteria; phylum Desulfobacterota; class Syntrophia; order Syntrophales; family Smithellaceae; genus Smithella. Next base: position 25,105 of record CAYMWM010000012.1, on the reverse strand, counting down.
ACGGAAGAGAAATGAAGGATGTCATTGAATCGGTAACAGTCATAAATGCCGATGGCGTCAGGAAAACAATAAAGGAAGAGGATATCACCTTCAGTTATCGTAAGACATCTTTTCCTGCGGATACCATCATTCTGAAAGCTGTATTCAAACTGGAAAAGGGAGAGCGCTGGAAGATTAAGGAAAAAATCAATGATATTTTACAATGGCGTCAGGAAAAGCATCCTCTGGATTATCCCAGTGCGGGGTCTATTTTTAAAAATATTCCCGGGCAGCCTGCCGGCCGGCTGATTGAAGATATTGGTCTTAAAGGCATTACGGCAGGAGGGGCGCAAATATCATCCAAACATGCCAATTTTATTATTAACAGGGATAAGGCTACTGCCGCGGATATTCTGACATTGATTGAGCTGGTTCAGTTCAGAGCCAAACAGGAAAAAGGTGTGGATCTGGAAACAGAAGTTGTGGTTATCGGGGAAGATTAATGTTGAAAAAATCTGCAATCAAAACAAAACAAAACAGGATCGTCCGGCGTTTAAGCGATTTCTCCGGTGATTTCTTCTCAGCTTTTGTTTTACTTTTCGCAACGGTTCTTCTGAGTGTACTTTTTGTTTATATTTATAACATTCTTTTGTGTATGCCTTATTTTCAAATCAGGGAAATATCCGTGCGAGGCTTAAAAGAATTGACGGAGAAGGATATTCTTGCATCGGCCAACATAAAGCCTTCGCAGAATATTCTGGCGGTTAATACGGAGACGGTTGTTCGCCACGTTTGTGCGAATCAGTGGGTGGAAAATGTTTATGTCGGCAGGGAACTTCCCGGGAAGATTGTTCTGGAGGTAAGAGAAAGAAGACCCGTGGCTCTGGTTAAACAGGCTGATGATTTTTATCTGATGGATGTAAAAGGTTTTGTTTTTAAAAAAATGGTGAAAAACGATACGGTTGATCTACCTGTCATTACAGGCATTTGGGAAAAAGAACAGATTAATCCCAATCTTCTTTCGAATACCCTGAAATTGTTAAAGGCTGTGTTTGATTCCAAGGAATATTCTTATCTCGGAACAATTTCGGAAATTAACATTGATAACATGTTCGGAATTTCGCTTATTTCTGATAAAGGTTTATATTTGAAACTTGGCACGAACGATTTTGAAAACAAGCTCAAGCAGCTGAAAACAGTTTTGGCTGATCTGGAAAACAGAGGTATGAAAAGCAGATATTTATGCATTGATTTAACCGATGATTCGAAGATTACCATTAAACGTAAAAACGTTCCGGAAAAAGTGGAACAAAAAGATAAGGGCAAGCATTATTTAATATAAAAAGTTTTTTTTAAGTAAAAAAGAGGTGAGAACACTGATGGGAAAGAAAAATAATGTTTTGGTTGGTCTGGATATAGGAACCACAAAAACCACTGCTATCGTCGGTGATGTGACAGAAAACGGTATCGACATAATCGGCATCGGAACGTCTCAAAGCAAGGAAATGCGAAAAGGTACGGTTGTCAATATTGACAGCATGGTTGAGTCAATAAAAACTGCAGTGGAGGAAGCTGAGCATATGTCCGGCTGCCGTATTAATTCCGTTTTTGTCGGGATTTCCGGAAGTCACATCAAGGGACAAAACTCTTTAAGCATCGTGTCTATCAAAGGAAGAGAAGTCGATGAAAAAGATGTGCAAAGAGTCATTGAAGCATCCGAAGCCATAGCCATACCCGTCGGCAGAAAAATACTGCATGTTCTTCCTCAAAGCTATGTGATCGATGGTCAGGAGGGTATCAAAGATCCCATCGGAATGTCCGGCGTTCGCCTGGAGGCAAAGGTGCATATTGTTACTGGAGCCATCTCCGCTATTCAGGATATTGAAAAATCGGTCAACCGAGTCGGCCTCGATATTGACGGTATTGTTCTGGAACAACTGGCGGCCGGTGAAGCGGTGCTGAGTAACGACGAAAAGGAATTGGGCGTTGTCTTGGTTGACATCGGAGGTTCCAATACATCCGTAACAATTTTCTCCGAATCGAGTATAAAACATACCGCCATATTGCCTGTAGGGGGCAACTATCTTACTTCGGATATTTCCACCGGTTTGCGTACACCTCTGGCAGAAGCAGAAAAAATTAAAATCAAACACGGTTGCGCAATGACAGCAATGATACCAAAGGATGAAACCATCCGGGTGCCCAGTCTGGGAGGCCGGGAGGACCGTGAAGTATCGCGTCAGATCCTGGGTCGCATTGTCGAGCCCCGAATGGAGGAAATTCTGAATCTTGCGTACAATGAAGTCGTTCGATTTGGTTTTGAAGACTTACTGGCAGCGGGAGTTGTGCTAACGGGAGGCACATCTCTTTTAGAAGGCATCAGCGAACTGGCTGAAAAAATCTTTGATATGCCAGCGCGCAAAGGGATTCCCATCGGTGTGGGGGGATTAAACGATATCGTGAATTCACCGGCGCATGCCATAGGGGTCGGTTTGATTATTTATGGTCATAAGCAGAATATGTTAAGCGGATCATCAACAGGGATGTTTGGCAATATAACCAGAACTGTCAAAAAAGTGTTTTCAGATTTTTTCTGAAAGGAAGGAGAGAGCATGTTTGAATTAACCGAAGTATGTAGTGAAAATCTGGCAAAAATTAAAGTGATTGGAGTAGGCGGAGGCGGTGGAAATGCGGTCAATACCATGATTGCATCCTGCCTTCAGGGAGTTGATTTCATCAATGCCAATACGGACGCACAGGCCCTTGGTGTGTCCAGTGCGCCAATCAAAATTCAAATCGGTTCGCAAATAACAAAAGGCTTGGGGGCCGGTTCCGATCCGGAAATCGGCAAGCAATCCGCACTGGAATCACGCGATGAAATCAAGCCGTACCTGGAAGGGGCGGACATGATTTTTATCACTGCGGGAATGGGTGGTGGTACTGGAACCGGTGCAGCTCCTGTGATTGCGGAAATCGCCCGTGAATGCAGTGTTCTGACAATTGCCGTAGTGACCAAACCTTTTCAGTTTGAAGGCAAGAAACGCAATATTCAGGCCGAAGAAGGCATCGCGCAGTTACGGGAAGTCGTTGATACGCTGATTGTTGTTCCCAATCAGAGACTATTGAGTCTGGGCGGCCGAAATCTATCGCTTATTGAAGCTTTCAAGAAGGCGGACGATATCCTTTATCAGGCGGTGAAGGGGATATCCGATCTCATTCTGGTTCCCGGTTTGATTAATCTGGATTTTGCCGATGTAAGAAGCGTTATGAGTAACATGGGTATGGCCATCATGGGTACCGGTGTGGCGAGCGGCGAAAACCGCGCGGTCGAAGCAGCACAGAGAGCGATTTCATCCCCGCTACTGGAAGATAATACAATACAGGGCGCGCATGGGATTTTACTGAATATAACAGGCGGACCGGATATGAGTCTCTATGAAGTCAATGAGGCGTCCTCCCTGATTCAGGAGGAAGCCGACGAAGACGCCAACATCATTTTCGGCACGGTGATTGATCAGGATATGGAGGATGAAATCCGCATTACCGTCATTGCCACCGGATTTGATGATTTTAACAAAAACAAAGCGGAGTCCATCAGCAATGTAACGAGGTTTGCCGGATTCGGTAAAAGGGAGGACCTTGCCACTCCGACGTTCATCCGCAAGGAAAGAAAAATCAACAGCGGCGATATAGCGGTTGTAGGCTTGGGTGATGATACAGCTAATATGGATATACAGATTCCCACATTTTTAAGGCGTCAGGCTGATTAATGTCTGAAGCATTTTTTTCGGGATCAATATCCGATCGTTTCAGCTTTTGGATATAGGTCATGACGAAGCCATGGATTGGAAACAGAAAAAAATATACAAACGCATTCTGGAGAATGAAACAGGATATGTAAAAAAGAATTGGGGAACTTACAATACCGCCTGCCTGGCCTATCCCAATCAATACAGAACGGGCATGGCGAATCTGGGATTCCAAACCGTATATAAAATTTTTAATGCTCAACCTTCCTTTCTTTGTGAGAGGGTATTCCTGTCCGACTCCGGGAACGATGCCAGCGTTCCTGGATCGGCGGGAATCTTCAGTCTGGAAAATCAAAAATCAATTACCGAATTTGATATTTTAGCTTTTTCTGTTTCCTTCGAAAACGACTACCCTAACATTTTAAAAATCATGGCTTTGGCGGGCATCCCTCTGCTCGCGAAAGACCGTTTGGAAAAATATCCTCTGGTTGTCGGCGGTGGCATTGCACTGACCCTTAATCCCGAGCCGCTTGCCGATTTCTTTGATTTATTTATTCTCGGCGAAGCCGAGGATATTTTGCCTGAATTCTGTCGTCGTTTTGAAGATGCAAGGCGTCTTGGTCGCGATCGAAGGACATTTTTAAAAAATTTGCAAAAACAGGTGAATAATATTTACGTTCCCGGTCTCTATGAAGTACAATATTCAGCAGAAAGCAAAATTATTTCAATGAAGCCTCGTAATGAGGAATTACCGGATAAAATTAAAATCAAACATATCAAAGATATTAATACCTATTGTACCGAAGAAGTTATCAGCGCATCCCAAACGGAAATGGAAGATATGTTTCTGTTGGAAGTAAACAGAGGTTGTGCCAGAGGCTGCCGTTTTTGTGCGGCAAGTTTTGTTTATCGTCCGGTTCGATTCCGCGACCGATCTGAAATTATGGCATCCATTGACAGTGCTTTAAAGATAAAAAAGAAAATTGGTTTGGTTGGAACGGCAGTTTCCGATCATCCCGACCTAATTAATATCTGCGAATATATTGTAGAGCAGAAAGCGCAGGCAGGACTGGGCTCTTTGCGAATTGACCGGATCAATGAAAAGATTGTTGATTTAATCAAAGCAAACGGCATCGAGACGGTTGCGCTTGCGCCGGAGGCCGGCAGTCAAAGAATGAGAAACATTTTAAGTAAGGGCATAACAGAGGCGGATGTTTTAAACGCCACGGCAATGCTTGTAAAAAAAGATATACCCAATCTCAGGCTTTATTTTATGGTAGGACTGCCTGGTGAAGATGAACAAGACATTAACGCCATTATTGAGCTAGTCGGAAAAATTCAGCATCACATCCGGAATTGCTTTCAGGGCAAGAAAAAATTCCGGCGAATTACCTTGAGCATCAATCAGTTTATTCCCAAACCGGCGACTCCTTTTCAATGGTGTGTTCTTGAGAATGTAAACATTGCCGAAAAAAAAATCAGAAAAATTGAAAATGCCTTCAGACGGGAGAAACAAATCAAAGTCATTCACGATGTTCCGAAATGGAACTATGTTCAGGCTCTGCTTTCTCTCGGTGACCGCCGCATCAGTGAAATATTGCTCACAGTAAATCGTCTTGGAGAAAACTGGTCACAGGCGTTGAAAGAAGTTAACATCAATCCTGATTTTTATGTTTATCGCCAAAAAAACATTGATGAAGTTCTGCCCTGGGACTTTATAGATCTGGGTGTTTCTAAAAAAGCTCTTATCAGCGAGTATCGCAAAGCAGCGGATAATGATAAATAAATTGTTGACTGCAACTATGATTTCGCAGTATGAAACAGTTGTCGGAATTGATGATTGTTTTTAGAATATTCGTTTCTGATTTTGACCTGTAAAAGATCATCAATAAATGAAGTATAAATAATTTCAAAGATAGACCCTGCTTGTTGGAAGAAAATCTGACCCTGTGTCTGTTGATTCCAAAATCAGTCCAAAATCGAGAATTGCGTTCAGTTCGATAAAATGATAAAATAACAAAAACGTACTAAAATAATAAATATCATTATCTTGTAAAAATACGTAATAATTACATGAAAAAACTTTTTACAACTTGAGGGAATAATGACGGACATTGATTTACGGATAAAAGCCATTGACGGTCTTGTTCTTATACATAGGGCAATAAAGAATGTACAACTGTACCCAACTTCCGATCTAACGATTACCAATTCCATTGAATCGCTTTACCTTCATCTCATGGAAACACTGCGGCAAAGTTATCCTTCGGTATTTGCGGAACTGGAAAAAAATATTCTTCTTGGCAAAAATTCTTTAAATCAGCAGGAAGAAAATACGGTTCATATCTTATCCCTCTTAGATATCCTTCGAGGATTAGATATTATAAATGTATCATTTGATAGAGATTTGGAAAAAGAAGAAATTCATGTCTTAATAAACCTCTATGCAAAAAAACCGGAATTTGTGCCGGGTAAAGAATCTAAAGAAGTTGAGGAAAGCATTTCCATTCTTGATATAGTGGAAGAACCTGTATCTAAAGGCTTTGTAAGTGATGTCGAAGCCAATAGGCATCAAGGAATATTAACTGTGCTTGATGTTATGGCAGAATCAGTGTCCGAGAAGACGGTCCAGTCAGAAGAGATTAAGAAGGAACCGGAAATTATTCCTGCACCTGAAGTAGCGGCGGCAGCTGTATCCGAGGCTACTTTAAAAATTGAGGAAGTCGAGAAGGATCAGGAAATAATTTCTTCGCCGGAAATAGTGTTAGAACCGGTGTCTGAGACGTCGGATCAGTCAGAAGAGATTAAGAAGGAACCGGAAATTATTCCTGCACCTGAAGTAGCGG
>CAYMWM010000012.1:0-18431 GCA_964394185.1 uncultured Smithella sp. | reverse complement strand
TTTAAAAATTGAGGAAGTCGAGAAGGATCAGGAAATAATTTCTTCGCCGGAAATACTGTTAGAACTGGTACCTGAGACGTCGGATCAGGCAGAAGAGATTGAGAAGGAACCGGAAATTGTTTCTGCTTCTGATATTGAAACAGAATCCATTTCTGAAAGTATTTCCAAGATGGAAAAGATATTCATCCGCCTTAACGCTCTCGACGGAGCCGTTTCAGCTCTTCCCTCAACAGAGCAAATGGATATGATCAAAAGGTTATCAATCCTAGCGGCAGAATGGGTGGAGCAGAACAAAGACTTTTCATTTGAATATAAGGAAATATGTCATCGTTTACAAAAACTTCTCCAAGACTTCATTGATACAGGCTTTTTTGCCGAGGCAATTCCCATTATAGATGTTTTTAGCAGGATTAATAACGGTACATTAAAGAAAGATAATTTATTGCGAGAAGTCTCGCTGGAAGTACTAAAGAATCTGGCTTCGGATAATAACATCGGTGTTCTCATTAGAGAAATAAACACTAACGGGAGTTATAAATCAACAGAGGCACGCAAGATTATTGCCGGATTCGGTGACACGGTCATTAAAAAATTACTCAATAATCTTCTGAATGCCACCGATAGCAAACAACGTATCAGTGTTATCCATATTATTGAAGAGATGGGTGAAGCGGCAATACCGGCAATCAGTTCAAGTATTAAAGTCAATTCTCCATGGTATTACTTGCGTAACGTTGCCTATATTCTTGGCCGTATTGGTAATGAAACAAGCGTCGATACACTTCAGCCTCTTTTACTGCATAAAGATAAGCGTGTTCGCAAGGAAACATTCAAAAGTATAAACCAGACGGGAGGTAGCAAGAGAGGAGAAGCGCTTTTGTCTGTTCTGCCTCAGGCCGATCAAGAGCTGAGAATTGATATCATCGAAGTTTTAGGTAAAATAAAGTGCAATGAAGCGGTGGCCGATTTACAGGATATGATTAAAATCAAGACATCCATGTCAAAAGATGAACAGATATCATTTCATGAAAAAATTTGCGCAGCTCTCGGATCTATAGGCTCGCCGGAGGCAATAAAAACGCTCACCGAAATTGCCGAATCAAAATCCATTCTGGGAATTGGAACATATTCTAAAGAAGTTAAATATGCTGCCAAAAGAGCTTTGGATACCATAAAAAGAAAGTAAGGATAAAATCAGTTTTGATTATAAGCGGCATTTAAAATGCGTAATGATACGGCTGGAGTGTTTTTATATACTAACCGCTCCGGCTACATCATTTTATTTTGCAGTATAACCGCGGCCATCTAGGCAGGCAGTTATTGCCCGCTGATAATCAGACCTTTGTTTTATGATCTGATCGGAGAGAATGTCAGGGGGGGGCTTAGTCGGATCATAACTTGTCTGTTCGACAGCCCATTTATGACATTCGTACCTGTCTAAATCCTGTTGTTCCTGACTTTGGCCTTTACGGGGATATATAAACAGTTTTTCATCGGCCATACCTGAACCCCCCTTTTCCTCTGAACCTTCGGCTGATTCTGTTACTTCGCCTTGAGGCGGTTCGGCAACGACATAGCCTCCCGGAGTCTGCGTGTAATAGGTTTCATTTGCGTAGTAGTACGGTATCCCGTGCACCCATATTGTAGTATAAGCAAAGGGTAACAAAGGGACAAATAAACCGACAGGAGGAGTGTCAATTATAAATCTTTCCCCACGCGGACGATACCATACGCCTTCTGATAAATAATATCTGGAATGCCCGTGTCTGAACACTCTATGATCTGCGGGAACAACTCTGACTGTCTGACCGCGCGCGGGATAGGAACGATTATGATGAAATCGGGAATCAATAAAATGTTTATGATGAGGCGCCGGTGCTTTTTTTACAGCACTGGCCTTCGGCCGCCCATATCCTCTTGGACCTTCGGCCTGTGCTTGCTGGGTGAAGCTTAATGAGCTCATGACTGACAAAACAAATAATGAGAGCAGCATGGCAAAATATTTTTTCAGTTCAGGAAACATGTTTTAATCCTCTTTATGAAATTATTGAACCGCATAACCTCGACCTTCCATGCAGGCCGACATTGCCCGGCGAAACTGCAGCGCCTTTTTTTCCTTGCGAAGATCGCGCGCTTTATCCCGGTTCTGATATGCTTCTTCCATTTGACGGGCTGTTTCCTGGCGTGAAGCATCAGAGGTCGCTCCCAACATAGCGCCGCTGGCCGCTCCAAATAAAGCTCCGCCTCCGGCGTGACGCGGTCCGGCAATTAAAGCTCCCAAAACGGCTCCGGCAATAGACATGCTAACTGTATCATGTCCCGGCGGAGGCATGGGAACGACCCGGACGCGCTGATCCGGGGCAATGGATGATACGCTTGGATCGAAGCCGGTTTGTTCTACTGCCCAGTTGTAACATTCGTAATGATCACGTGATTGTTGTTCAACCGACTGACCCTTATTGGGATAAAAATAAATTTGCGTGATGGCACTGATATTTTCATCTTGATCCGACCGGATAATGATATGTTCCTGAGGGTAATAATAACAGGAACATATAACGAAAACGGCCGCAACCAGTAAAAAGGCTGTGCCTTTCCGGATTAATGCATTAAAGATTCTGGTATTCATGTTAAATTTACCCCCTTCTTGAAAAAGTTTATATTTATCCCATTTAATTTGATTATTAATATCACTTTTCCATTTTTAATTGAATAAAATTATTGTTTGGTTAATAGCAACGATTATGCCAGCTTATTAGTTATTTAATAGAACATATCAGGTAATGTCGATTTACGGATAGTTTATGATTGACATGCTTATCTGTTATTTTTATACTTCCACCCAGCAAAATTAACATAACGTCCAGATTCGGAAGATCAATCCCTGAGATTGTTAATTATTATTTTCCATGTTGAATGAGCGTGAAATGGATAATCGGGTAAAGAAAATTATGAATGATTTACGGCGAAAAATTCAAAAATCAGCGAATTTTATTAGAAATGATATCTGGAGAGTTCGTCGTATAAAGCTATCTCGCAGAAAATCTCTTTTTGTGAAATTATTAAGAGTTATGGCTCTTTCCTTAAGGGGTTTTAAACAGGATCAATGTCAGTTACGTTCTTCCGCTTTAACATTTTATTCGCTTATTTCAATAGTGCCCGTCGCCGCTTTGGCTTTTGGTATAGCCAAGGGTTTCGGATTTGAGAAAATTCTCGAAAATCAATTACGTGAAAAACTGGCCGGTCATGAGGAAATTCTCACCACCCTTATTCAATATTCACATTCGCTTCTTGCGAACACACGTGGAGGATTAATTGCGGGCATAGGAATGATCGTTCTTCTGTGGGCGGTGATCAATGTTGGGAGTCAGATTGAATATTCTTTCAATGATATTTGGAAAGTCAGGAGGCAGCGTAGCATCGGCCGAATGTTCAGTGATTATCTGTTCCTTGTCCTTATTTGCCCGGCCATAATTATTTTTTCGAGCGGATTGACTGTTTTTATTACTACCCAGGTGAGTTTGATTGTTGAAAAATTTACTATCCCCGGGAATTTCAGCTCTTTTAGATTCTATTTGTTCAAACTATTACCCTATATACTAATGTGGGGTCTTTTTACTTTCCTTTATATTTTTGTGCCGAGCACGAAGGTACGTTTTTCCACCGGTTTATTCGCGGGAATCATTACAGGCACTGTCTTTCAGATTGTTCAGTTGATGTATATAAATTTTCAGATCGTGATTGTAAAATACAATCCTCTCTATGGAAGTTTTGCTGCTCTGCCGCTTTTTCTGACATGGCTTCAGCTCAGTTGGTTGATCGTTTTGTTTGGCGCGGAAATTTCCTTTGCTTATCAAAATGTGGATACTTATGAGTTCGCTTCTGATGTGCGTCGGGCAAGCCATCGTCTCCGCAATCTGTTTGCGCTTTTGATTACGAACTGTTTGATAAAGAATTTTGTCCGGGGAGAAAAGCCAATGACTGCCGGTGAAATATCAAACCGGTTGGAAATTCCCATTCGCTTTATCGATGACATCCTGTGTGAGCTGAAAAAAAGCAATATTATTTCTATTGTGGAAGGTAAAAGTGCCAATGAGCAAGGTTATCAACCCGCCGTTGATGCCGATGTGATTACTATTCAATATATCATTAACGCCATGGAAAAAAGAGGAATCAACGAAACGCCTTTTCCTGCCAATTCTGAGTTTGTCTCCATGTTAGCTTTGTTGGACGATTTTCACAGAAACATTGAGCAACTGCCGCAAAATAAACTTCTGAGAGATTTGTGATTAATTAATAGCCGAGTGAAGATGCAAGTAAAATAAAGAAACTCTACCGGAAATTGCAGTGTTACTGGTTTAAGCCCGGTGCGCAGTTGTATTTTCAATTTAAAAAACCGGTAAACGTATATTCGGAAAACAGCAAAAGCAAGCTTTTAAAAAACCAAAGGATATGTTCCAATTCATGATTCGGAACATATCCTTTTGATTATACATGAATTAATAATTTCTACTGAGCGGTCGGAGCAGGAACAGTAGCAGGAGCAGGAGCAGCAGCAGGAACAGGAGCGCTCATTCCCAGAGATTCCATAATTTTTACAACTTTATCCTTCAACGTAGCGGCCATACCGACAGCTTCGTTTAAACTGCCATCCTTAAAACTTGCCTCTGCCTTGGTTAATTCATCTTTTGCGGAAGCAAGAGCTGCTTTTGCTTCCTCAAATGTTTCTTTCTTCAGAGTTTTGGGAAGTTTCTTGACTTTCGAAAGAGAATCAACTTTTGCCTGAATGTCTTCCATCATCTTGGGCAGCGCCTGAGTTGTTTCCGTCCATTTCTTGGTTAGATCCTCTTTTTTATTTTTAGCTTTTTCCAGAACAGCATTTGCTTTATTTTTGAGATTTATTGCTTCGTCCAGAGCCTCTTTATATTCTTTCTTTACAAATTTTTCCTTTATTGCTGCCACAGCGTCTTCCAGTGCTTTTACCTCATCCGGAACAATCTTGACTGCTTCAGCTTTTGTCGCTGAGACTGCCTCTTCAGCTGCCTTGATTGCATTTTCTGCCGGAACTTTATCACTGGAGCAGGAAATCAAAAAGAATACACTTACAAACAATGCCGTTGCCAAACAAAAAAGCTTCTTTTTCATAATCATTTATCCTTTCTTTTTTTATTTTTTGGAATACGAAAATCATGTGATTCGTATCCGATATTAATTTTGTGAATCTCGAAACATATTACTGTTCAATTCTTTTCGATTTCTAATTGCGTTTCCGGGCGCCACCTCCTTTTCTCATCTTTTTTAATGGCATTTCCTTAACTAATCAAAAAATAATTAAGGACGTATAATCTTATTTCCAATATGCTTATTTCGCAGGTATTTAAAAATAATCAAGCAGATAAATAGAAAAAAAGCAATAATAGAAATTGCTGCACCAATATAAAAATAAGATGGAATGAAAGCAAGTTCAAAGTTATGTGCCCCCTTTTTAAGGGGTACTCCGATAAAGCCAATATTGACCATCATGGGTTTTTCGATTTTGCCGTCAATTTTAATTTTCCATCCTTTGTCGAACGGGATTGAAAAGAACAACATCTTATTTTTATCTACGCTTATTTCTCCTGCTATTTTGTTTTGGCCATGTTTGCTAATATTTAGGGAATTCTTTTTTAAAAATTTGATATCATTTGTGTATTCTTTCAATGTATGATTCTTTTGTATTTCTTCTATATTGATCTGTTCAAGTTTGCTGCATTCCTGAGCAAGGCTCTCATCAATGACGACAGCTTTATACAAAGCAATCATCTTCTGGTTTTGAGATAATGTTTTAAAATCTTTTAAGGGTATGTATTTCTCATATGTAAACCCCAGAGGTAAAGAAAATTTATTTATTAATATTCTTACATCGCCGGCCAGTCCTATCTGGTCATAAGTTCCATCTATCAGCAAAGGATTTCTTGCTCTAGTCAACGCATATTTGATGCTTGCGAAACTATACAGGAAAGGGGCTTCGGAAACTCCGGGCGACCATCGCGAATCCAGTTCGTCTTTTTCCCTGATGAGTCCCATCGTTTGAAGAAAGTTTGTATAGTTTAGCTGATTGAATGAATGATAAGAGGATGTCCCATAGAATTCCTGCACTTTGGCATCGTTTAAGCATGCATATTTTCCCGATGGCACGGAATAATAATCTTTGTTGATTCTGAAGAAGGATTTGTCCTGAGATTTGATAAAAGCGACGGCATCGACAGTATAATCGTTATAGCCGGTTTTTTGGACTGTTTCACCACCGGAGACTGCAGGCCTGGAATTGACAGTCGGATAATAGAAACATATTAATTCCATGCTAACTGTAAATAGCAATAAAAGCTTTACTATATTTTTTATATTTGAAAACCGAATCAGATAAATAAGGATAGAATAGATTACCAGAAATGTTGCTGCCGTGTTGCGGATATTAACATCTATGATTTGCGAGTTTTTGTATGGATAATAAAGAGCCAATAATAACAACAGTAAGGTCGCGATAGTAATTTTAAGATCAATTTTTGATTTCCGGTCGATATGGTCAAGGCTTTTCAACGCGGTTAAGAGAATGACAATAGCAACAAAAAATGAAAATAGTCTGTAGTAATCTCCTGTAAAAAGCCAGTAAGCATATCGAAAAAAAGGGAAAATGACGGGTATAATAAAAATGATGATGAAAGCAAGATAAGTAAATATTTTTCTTCTATCGGACAGACTGACAAAATGCGGCAGCGAAACCAATGAAATCAGCCCGCAGTAAAATAACGGCGCCTCCAGATAATTATTCCACCCCCGGAAATGATCACCTGTTCCGAGCATATCGCAGGAAAATAAGCGCATCAAAGCTGTCAGGTAATGCGTTTTCCATACGCGTTCTCCTTCAAGTCCGAAAAGCGGTGTGGAAAATAGGATATCAAAATAGGATGCATTGCCGCTGACGCGCGGACTTTCGAGCATGATCTGTAGCCCGTTGATTAGGAAAAATGTACTGACGGCAACGCCTGCCAAACCAAGAAATACTAGTTTTTTAAACAGGCCTAATATTTTTTTCGATTCTTTTTCGCCGGTCTCAATCAGGCGTATCGGTATATAGATAATAAGAAAAACCCCTATAAAATACAGATCGACCGGCTGATAGGAAGTAATTAAAAAAATGGATAAGGGGAAAAGTATCCAGTTGTCATCCTGATAGAGTTTTTCGAAAGAATAAAGCAATAACGCGACATAAACAGCCTGTGTGGAAAAAGAAATCCATGCGCCACCGATAATCATATAGCCGGTAAAAGAATATAATATCCCTCCTATGATTGCCGTATAATCGGAAATATTGATTTTTTTTAGAAAAAGATAGAAAAAAAATCCCGCACTGAATATTTTTAACACCTCGGCATAGAAAATGGAGTAATATACAAAATGCTTCCCCATCAATAGGATGTATAATGAAAAAGGATCTATGTAGCCAATGGGAAAAATATTCTGCCCCATTCCCTGATTAAACGACCATAAAGGGAATCCTTCTTTCGCAATGTAATCAGCAAGACCGTAGTAAGTAGGATAAAAATAACTGATGGAGTCAAATCCGATATCTTTAAAAAGATAAGTTTTTTTCAGAAGAAGAAAATCTTTGAAAATAAAAAAAATAATAATGGAAATGAGTAGTAATAAACAATAATGTCCGTACTGATGGAGAAAGTCGTCAAAGGATTTTAGAAAAACAGTATTTCCCTCAGAAATGTTCGGTTTTTCAGGAGCCGATTTCTTCTGTATCATATATGATGATTTATGAAATTAATCTTAAAAACAGTTATTGCTCAAATGCTCACAGGTTTTTGTCCACTTTTTCGCGAAAATTTAAATAATCTTCAGCAGTTAGGCGCGGCTGTTCGATCATCGGCAAATGCCCCAGGTCTTTCATCATAATAACCTCTGAGCGTGGCATCAACTTGTGAAGAATTTCAGCCGTGGCCGGATGAATGGCACGATCTTTATCACCAAAAATAATCAATGCCGGTGTACTCAGGCCTTTTACATAATTCTCGACTGAATCTTCGGTCAGTTCTTTCAATATGCGTTTTTCCAATTCGTAATTCCGGATTCGCTCCTGCGCCATGACATTCAGTATGGGCCTGGGAATAAAGGGCGGATCGGCCATGACAAAAGCAAATATCTTGGCGAATTCATCTTCGTCTTTGGCCATGAGAGGATTTTGTCCTTTGGCGGTCATTTCACGAAACTCACTTGGAGGGGCGCTCCAGATTCCGCCCGGGTCTATCAGCCACAGGCTTTTTACTTCGTTCGGGAAGAGAGCAGCGTACATCATGGAGATATGACCGCCCATGGAGCTTCCGCCGAGATGCACTTTCGTGATACCCAGGGTCTGCGCGAGGGTTCTGATTCTTGCTGCCTGAACTCCTGCGCTGTAACTGGCGTCCTGGGGATGGCTCGATTCGCCAAAACCTATATGGTCAGGTATGATGACTCTGTAATGAGGAGTGAGGAAACGCGCAACCCGTATAAAATTATCCTTGTTGGCGCCGAATCCATGAAGCAGTATCAGTGGTTCGCCTTGGCCCCCTTCCAGATAGACATAATGAAGATCACCCGGAACGTTGATCTCTTTGAGAGTCAGTCCTGATCGCTTACGTTCAATATCAATTGCAAGCTTGGCGGCTTTTTCAGGTGCCAGGTAAAGAAATCCTATCCCCGCTGCTACACAAATAACGATAAAAACCAGAATAGCTCTGATAATACGCATTTCCCTCTCCTTTTTAGAATTGTTATAATATTTTAAAAATATATTTGTACCTTATACCAATTATTTATAAATAGTAAAAATATTTTTTATCAAATTTCACCGGGCGCCGGTTTGTTATCGTTTGAGTATTTCAGACTGCCAGCGTATAGTTCGTATTCGAGAAGACGGCACTCGATTTCGCCGTTATACAGGATAATGCGATGTTTTGTTCTCAATTCTACTTTCTTGATAAGTTCCAGATTGCCGGTAAAAATGTAACCCCAATAGCCTTTGCCTGTTTTCTTGAAGAAATCGCCGATACCCTGATAGGTAACCGCCAGCTTTTTTAATTCTTTTTCCTTAATTCGTCTGACGTCTTCATGTTTATCTGAAGGCTTGCGAACAATAATTTTATGCCCTCCCACGATCGTCTCTCTTTCATTGCGAAATCTTTTTGACGGCAATTTTTCATTGACTGCATTCAGGCGTTCACCATAGGGGGGATTCACAATAATAATGCCGTTTCCCTTTGGTATGGATGTTTTTTCGAAAGGACAGATGTTAAATTCAATCAGATGATCGACGCCGGCGGTTTTTGCATTTTGTCGGGCTGCAATGACCGCCGCTTTATCAATATCGGTAGCAATAATTCTGGCGGGCAATTTCTTGAGCGTTTTTTCTTTCGCTTTTTTACGCAGATCCTGCCAGGTATCCTGAGGGAAATCTTTGATAAACATAAAACCATAGTTATTTCGAAGTAAACCCGACGCCCTATTCAATGCCATTAACGCGGCTTCAATGGCCAGCGTACCGCTCCCGCACATCGGGTTGATAAAATGGCTTTCCCCCTTCCACCCCGTAGCCATAATAATAGCCGCCGCCAGTGTTTCCTGCAGGGGGGCCTGCAGTGGAATTTTACGATAACCACGTAATGACAACCGCTCTCCCGAAGTATCCAGATATACAATAACCTGATTCTTCTTCCAATAGACATGAACAACCGCCCTGTCTTTGTCCGGACCGGAATCAGGCCGGTTACCGCATGTATCGCGGATTCGATCCACAATGGCATCCTTTACCTTGACATTGACAAAACGGGAATCGGTAATCAGCGGATTGTCGGCTACAGAGGTCACGCAAACATAGGCCGCTCTTCCGGTGTCATGAAGCAATGTTTCCCAGGGAATAGCATTTATTTTTTTATAGAGAACTTCCGGTGTGCTGACGACAAATGTTTCCAGTTGGTAGAGAACCCGTTGAGCGGAACGCAGATGCAAATTTAAAATCATAGTATCCTGAAGAGTTCCTTCAGTCTGAATGGTCGTTTCTCCTTCCAGTAAAACAGGCAAGTTCAAATTCCCTATTTCTTCCTTTAAATAGGGCACGACGCCTTTCGGACACGTCACCAGTATTTTGCTTGTCTTTTGCCAGATAGACATAAATTCCTTCTAGCATAACCCGATGCTTTTGATAAGCAATATACTTAAAAATAGGATGATATATTAATACTGGAAAGATAGTAATTCTATATGTTGACGGCCTGTAAGGATTTCCTCCCTTTAAGTTGTAATTTGTCACTGGACAGAGCATTCAACTGGCTACTTTTTTGTCCCGGCTTGTTTCAGCATTTCTACAATTTCTGTATGACCATTACGGAATGCCAGCATCAAAGCTGTGTAATCAAGACCGTCAATCTTCGCTTTTGCATTGACATCGGCGCCATTTTTTAAAAGAAGTCTTACGATATCTGTTTTACCATCTTGAGAGGTTACAATGAGGGCTGTCGTTCCGTTGTCACTTTTTGCATTAACATCGGCGCCATTTTCCAAAAGAAGTTTAATAATCTCTATATGGCCATTTTCCGATGCAATCATTAGGGCCGTTACATTGTCAAAATCTCTTTTTAAATTTACTTTGGCTTTCTTCTCCAGAAGAAGTTTGACCAGTTCGATATTACCTTTGTATGATGCCATCATCAAAGGGGTTACTCCGGCATTATTTTTTTTATTAATGTCGGCGCCTTTTTCTAAAAGAAGTTTTACGATCTCAATATTTTCTTTATTCGACGCGATCATCAGAGCCGTCAAATTGTCGGGTATCCTGTTGGTATCTGCCTGTGCGCCTTTAGCGAGAAGAAGTCTGACTGTCTCCGTATGACCGTTTTCCGCCGCCATCATCAGAGCGGTTAAACCATCGGATGATTTCTTGGCATTGACATCAGACCCTTTATCAAGAAGAAATCTGACGGCGTCCGTGTGGCCATTTTCCGCGGCCATCATCAAAGGCGTTATGTTGTCTGAAGCTCTCTTTTCGTTGATGTCGGCTCCGGCATTTAAAAGGAGCTTGATAATTTCCAAATGACCGCTTTCTGAAGCGACCATCAAGACATTGGCGCCGTCGGGATTTCTCTTCACATTAATATCAGCTCCCATCTCGAGAAAAAGTCTAACGACATTCGTATGACCATTTTCCGAAGCCACCATCAGTGCGGTTACTTTTCTAACAAAAATATCATAATATTTTTTTACCGATGTGGCGTTAATATCGGCGCCGTCAGCCAGTGCGGTCAACACATCCGCAATGCTGCCTTTTTCTGCAGCCTGAATCAAATTTGCATTTTTGTTTTCTACGCCCGCCTGAGCAAAAATAGCTGGTATAAAAAAAATGCAAACCATTAAAAACAATATCCGTTTCACTAAGATCTCCTTATTCTTTTGATGTCTTATGATGCGAATTAATTTCACAGAGGAAACATATGAAATACATCTTACCCTTGTCAATTAAATCATGTCGATTATATTTTATAATGAATTACATTTGTGAAAATCCTATAATGGACGCACTGTCTTCCTATCTTATTATAGTATCATTTACATGTGTGATTTTAACTTCAAGACTGTTTTCATGTTTGAGATTAATGAATGAAAAACAATAACAATTGCTATATTTTCTTTTTAGGTGGTTTATTTCTTATTTCATCCAGTTTTGATTGTGCTTTTTCATCTCCCTGTTGGGCCGCTTTACTATACCATTTGATAGCTTCAGCATCATCCTGCGGAACAAATATACCATCCTGATAAATATCTCCAAGCCAGTTCTGTGCCTCTATATGCCCCAGTTCAGCTGCTTTGCGATACCACTTTATCGCCTCTGAAAAGTCCTGTTGAATGCCTTCGCCGTAAAAGTACTTCAAGCCTAGGTTGAACTGGGAGTCCGGATCTCCGGCTTGGGCAGCTTTTTGATACCATTTGACAGCCTCGGCATAATCCTGCTTTACACCTTCGCCTTCCTGATACATCCAGCCCAGATTAAACTGAGCCCTTATGTCTTCCTGTCCGGCCGCCTCAAGCAACCACTTTAGAGCTTCTGAATAATTCTGTGGAATGTATTCACCATTTTTATACAACATTCCCAGTGTATATTGAGCGTTCAGGATTCCCTGCTGGGCTGCCCGGCGATACCACTTTACAGCCTCATCATAGTCCTGGGGGGCACCTTCGCCTTCCTGATACATCCAGCCCAGGTTGAATTGTGCCTTGGCGTCTTCCTGTTCTGCCGCTTCGAGAAACCATTTCAGGGCTTCAGCATCATCCTGTCCGACACCTTCACCTTTGTGATACATCAGTCCCAGACTGTATTGGGCATTGGAAATTCCCTGCTCGGCTGCTTCACGATACCACTTAGCGGCTTCGGCATCGTCCTGGGGAACGCCCAAACCTTCTTTATACATCATGCCCAGAATGGTCTGGGCGCCTGCCTGTCCCTGCCCGGCTGCTTCAAGAAACCATTTCAGGGCCTTGGCATCGTCCTGCTGGACTCCCAAACCATCCTGGTACATCAAACCAAGATTAAATTGGGCATGTACATTTCCCTGTTCGGCAGATTTAAGATACCATTTTGCGGCTTCAACATCATCCTGCCCGACTCCTGAGCCGCTCACATACATTCCGCCCATTTCAAATTGAGCTTCCGCATCCCCCTGTTCGGCTGCTTTCAGATACCATTTGACGGCTTCAATATGGTCTTGAGAAACACCTCTTCCGACTTTGTAAATCATGCCCAGTATGGTCTGAGCATCGGGTTGTCCCTGTTCGGCTGCTTTAAGATACCATCTGACCGCCTCGGCATCGCTTTGCCCAATGCCCAACCCGTCCTGATACATCACTCCCAGATTGAACTGGGCAGCTGCAATGCCCTGTTCGGCTGCTTTTAAATACCAGTTTGCAGCCTGAACATCGTCCTTTACAACTCCTTCACCTTCCTGGTACATCATGCCCAGATTAAACTGAGCGTCCGCGACTCCCTGCCGGGCAGCTTTCTCCAGCCACTGCAGGGCAATACTATCGTCTTGAGGAACGCCTCTGCCTTCTTTGTACATCATTCCAAGAATCGTCTGAGCTTCCGCATTTCCCTCCCGGGCTGTATTATGATACCATTTAACAGCTTCGGCCTCATCCAGAGGAACGTCTTTGAGCTCTTTGAATGCTATATCTGGTGCTGTTTGAGCCTCGGCATATTCCCTTTCCATTGCCTGACGGTCCGGCGTTTCAGCTTCGGCATGTTCCTGAGGAATTCCTTTCTCCTCTTTTTCTGTAATATCCGGCGGTGTTTGAGCTTCGACGTATTCCCTTTCCATCTCCTGACGGTCTAATGTTTTAACTTCGGCAGTTTCCGGTAAAACTTCTGAATCTCCTACATCAAGGATTTCCAGTACGTTTTGTGCGTCCGCGTTTCCCTGCAAGGCTGCCTTGCGATACCATTTTATCGCTTCGGCTTCGTCGGGAGGAACGCCTCTACCCTCAATGTACATCATGCCCAGTATGCTTTGAGCTTCCGCGTCTCCCTGCTCAGCAGCTTTACGATACCATTTTGCAGCTTCGGTATCGTCCTGGGGAACAAATATGCCGTCACGATATATGCCTGCAAGCCAAATCTGGGCATCTGCATACCCCTGTTCAGCCGACATTTGATACCACTTGACCGCCTCATCATCATCCTGAGGAACTCCCTCGCCATTTTGAAACATTAAACCGAGATTGAACTGAGCACGGGCGTGTCCCTGTTCGGCTGCCTTCTGATACAATTTTGCCGCCTCGACATCACTCTGCGGAATACCCTTTCCGTCCTGGAACATCCAACCCAAATTGAATTGGGCTTCTGGTAATTCTTTTTCAGCGGCCTTACGATACCATTTTGCAGCCTTGGCATCATCCTGGATAACTCCTTTGCCGTCTCTGTACCTCGAACCCATAATAGTTTGGGCCTGGGCGTCACCATGTTCGGCTGCCTTACGATGCCATTTCAGGGCTTCCACATCGTCCCTGGGGATACCATTGCCTTCCTGATACATTTCTCCCAGGCTGAGCTGGGCAGTCGCATTTCCCTGTTCAGCCGATTTTATCAACCATTTTAAAGCTTCTGCATTATCCTGCGGAACGCCTTCACCATTGTGATACATCAATCCTAAATTGAATTGGGCGTTGACGTTTTCCTGCTGGGCGGCTTTCAGATACCATTTTGCGGCCTCGGTGTTGCTCTGCCCGACGCCCTTGCCTTCCTGATACATCCATCCCAAATTGAACTGCGCGCTGGATAATCCCTGCTGGGCGGCTTTCAGAAACCACTTTGCCGCTTCGGCGTCGTCTTTAGGGACACCTTTACCCGTCAGGTAAACAACACCCAGATTGTTCTGGGCAATGGAATTCCCCTGCTGGGCTGCTTCAAGAATTTTTGCTAAAGATGCAGTAGTCTTACTCATGCGAAATATTTTTCAGTGGTCTTCGTCCAATATTATTGATTCTCAAACTATTATCCAAAATATGCATTACTGCTTTTAATTATTTAAGAAAATCAGTATCCAGAATCTTTTGTTTCCTGCAATTTTACATAATATAACATTATTTACTTTTTTTAAAAGAAGAAAATATCGTCTCATTAAGATGTTTAATTTTTTTATGAAAAGGGCAATTTACAGGATTTAATTGGCGGAAAAAGGCAGGAGTATTGATGCTCCTGCCTTTTTCCGCCAATTATGATGACATGGTTAGCGTCTGCATGGCGGGGGAGGGGTATAACCATCTCTGTCCCAAATCCGGTTGTGTGGGCCTTCATAAGTCCGGTCGCAGCTGATGATATGCAGTTTGCAGAGCGTCTCGCGCCATTCATATTTTATCAGGATGGATTCGACGGCTCTTTTTTCCGGCTCGAAGTCGACACGGTATGAAGGTGAATATTCTTCATGGCCATAGCCGGTGCCTGCGCTTTCCGATGCACGGGATTGGCCTTTAACGGAAGGAGCGGCCGCCATGTCCCTGGCTTCCTGTTTCATTTTTCTTTCCGGCGCGATGTATGAATAATTGATGGGAGGTTCATAATGCTGAATCTCCGGATAAACGGCAATGGCGATAACGCCCATGGCGGATTTATCACCAAAGGCGGCGGCATATGAATCGGGAACATTGGTGAAGTAAAAACGGTTTACTTTATCCTGTCCGGTGCGCCAGCCCGAATATTCATTGGTTGAATAGGCATCGATTATATACATTCTTTCCGTATTCTTCAGCCAGGATTTTTGACCGGAAATGATATTTCTGCCGTCAACCGCAATAACCACACCGACCCGGCGATTCATCTTATTGTGGACAACAATCCGGTAATGATCACCCTTGTATGCTTCGGCATAAACTTTTTTCAGATTATGCCGGTTTTTGACAGAATAAAAAGGCAGCACCCACCCCTTATCATTAATAACGCTGACTTCCACTGAATCGCCTACGGTGTCCGCCGCTGCAATGCCCACCCACATCAAAACGATAATGCTGATAAATACTAATTTTTTCATATATCCCTCCTTTATGGATATTCCAACTTTTGATTGCCTTGTGCCTGTTAGACAAAAGGTGCTGCAAAAAAGTTCCTGAATATTTTCAGGAAGGGTAAAGAAAATTTTGATGCTCTGTTCATTGTGGATTTAATGTGGCGAAAATTAAGGATAATGTAGTATAAGACAAACAGGGAGCTTGTGTTATCGATGAAAACATATAACGTATTGATTATAGGTTCCGGTCCCGCCGGACTGTTTGCGGCTATTGAGCTTGAGCGTTTGGGAGTGGACAGGATTGCCGTCATTGACCGGAATTCTTATCCTGCAGGAGGCTTGCTCAACGACGGCAAACTGAATTTTGATTATCGTATCGGAATTGATCTGGATGAACTGCAAATTGACATTAATTCGGCACAACGCCTGATGCAAGAAATCAAAACAATTTTTACAGGTTTCCCGAAGTGCAAACAGGTAACTTTTGTCGATAAAAGTGAGAAAATAGAGGCGCTGGGAGAAATTACCAGAGAGAATGGAGCGCAATTTATTGCGCCGGAGCAGTGGCATTGGGGAACAGATAACGGCAAGGCGGCTGTTGATTATTTGAGGAAACGGTTGAAAAAAACGGAATTTATACTGGAAACGGCGGTGACCTCCATCGAACGGCTCGATGGCGAAACCTGTCAGGTCTCCTGCAACCGCAAGCAAAAAAAAGTCAACTATGTTGCAAGAGTCATTCTGGCCGCTCCGGGACGCAGCGGCGCTTACTGGTTTCGGGATCTGGCCAAAAAATTAAAAATTCGCCATAATTTTGGTCCGATAGATGTGGGAATCCGGGTTGAATTGAACAGAAAATTTTATGATGGCGTTACCGACATCGTTTACGATCCGAAATTCATTTTCCGCACATCACGCCACAAAGATAAAGTTCGCACCTTCTGCACGAATCCGGGAGGACGTGTTCGTCCTGAAGATTATTACAACTTCAAACTGGTAAATGGTGATGCGCTTTGGAGCCGTAAAACGCAAAACTCGAATTTTGCCTTAATCAATACGGTATCTCTGACCGCGCCGTTTTCCGATACAACCGAATTCGGGCAGATGATTGCAAAACAGTTTTTCCTTTTGGGAGGAGGCAAACCGATTGTTCAGAGGGTAGGGGATTTCAGGGAAGGCAGGAGAAGCTCCAATGCCACCTTCAACAGCCTCAATCGCCATTTCGAGCTATGCAAAGCAACGTATAATGCCACGCCGGGAGATATCACACTGGGCTTGCCCGCCCGTATCATCGATAATCTCTGGGAGTCCTTAAAGAAGATTGATAAAATTGTGCCCGGCATTCTTCACCCATCCACGCTGTTATATGCGCCGGAGATTAAATTTTTCGATACGCATTTCATAACGGATAAAAATCTGGAAACGAGTGTCAACAGCATATTTGTAGCGGGCGACGGTGCAGGTAAAAGCCGGGGAATTGTGGGAGCGGCAATTTCTGGAATCATTGCAGCTGGTGGAATTGCGAAAAAATACTTTTGATGTTTTGAGTCGGGCACGCATTCCAGAAATCAGATTCCGTCAAAACTGTCATAGAGGCTTTTGAACAGCTTTTCATTATAATATATTATTTAGTGCAAGGTCCTATATATTTCCCCTTGATTTTGCTGTTCATTTTTATTTCCGGCTGTCCTTTCATTTTAAAAGAGGTGGTTGATGTGCCGTTCATGGATTTGTCGGAGTAGGTTGTTGTTCCTGTTGTATGCATCTCCTGTCCGCTGCCTTTGCACTCTACAGTGTAGCTGATCGTGTTGCCGCTGGTCTTCAGATTAACTGTTTTACATTCGATGTTTTTATCCTTATTTTGGGGGACAGGATCGCTTTTGGTGATGCATTGACGGGAAGTGGTTGATGGTATGGATTGTGTCATGCCTTGCATCCCTTTCATTTCCACCTGCGTTGTTATTTCCCAGAGTCCTTCCTTAAATTCGGCCAGGGCGCTTGCTGCCCAGAGCATGGATATAAAAACAACGAAAATAATCAAAGACTTTTTCATAAGGCCTGCCTCCTTTTTGTAAGATTGTAATTAATAAAGGATTATACGTGTTATTAAGATGACTCTTTAACTCTGTCTAAAATCCATTCCTCGGCTTCGGGCACGGTCGGGAAAATAGCCAGCGGCAGGGCACGGTTGACGCATGCATCTTCTGCAAATTTCATGGAATTACCTTCGGCATTGACGTCAACATATACTATGGCTTTGTAAAGCCCCCTGGCTCTGGTGGTGATGTCCTGGATGATTTCGAACAAATCTATGATGGACAGACGCGGACCATCAAGACGTTCTTCAATCAGAACCATGAAACAGTTACGGGCTTTGCATTCCCGATTAATGTCGTCGACATATTGCACAATACTATCTTTGGTATTCTGACCTGTAATAATGAAGTGCAGATAGCCTGGTTTTTCGATAATTTTAAGTTCGTACGACATTAAAGATTATCCTGTAATAAATAATAAAGTATAAATATTCTTTTTTAATATACCACATATTCATTTTTTGTGAAAGTGATAAAACATTTTTCGTTATCAAGTGCTTGCATACATTAAATAAATTCCACATAAAAAATTGTGAAGAAAAGATGTTGACATAAAAATTCAATCGCATTATATTCACGCCCGCCTCGTATACGGATCGTGAAAACAAACCGGATGGAAGGCCATTTTTTGACAGTAGCTGCTGGGGAATCGTTCAACGGTAGGACACCGGACTCTGACTCCGTTTATCAAGGTTCGAATCCTTGTTCCCCAGCCATTAATAAAATCAAGGGCTTAGCCAATTTCGGTTAAGTCCTTCTT